>JBIJCY010000182.1:0-5919 GCA_044344385.1 Rhodocyclaceae bacterium
CCGGCAGCGTGGAACTGAAGGATGGCGGGCTTGAAATCAACGGCCGCGCCATCGCTGTCAGCCACGCAACAACGCCGGAAGAAATCGACTGGCGCGCGCTCGACATTGATCTGCTGATCGAATGCTCTGGCCACTACGGCTACCGCTGTGATCTGGTGCGTTTCCTCAACGCCGGCTGCAAACGCCTGCTGCTCTCGCATCCGGGCCATGGCGCCGAGGATGTTGATGCGACCATCGTCTACGGAATCAACCAGCACCAACTGACCGGCGACGAGTTGCTTGTCTCGAATGCCTCGTGCACGACCAATGCCGTAGTACCGGTGCTCGACCTGCTGCACCGTGAGATCGGCATCGAACAGGTGCTGCTCACCACGTTGCATTCGGTGATGAATGACCAGCCGCTGGCCGACGGCTACCACCACGCCGACCTGCGCCGCACGCGTGCCGCGCTGCCTTCGATCATCCCTGTATCGACCGGTCTGGCGCGCGGCGTCGAACGCTTGCTGCCGCAACTGGCAGGTCGTGTGCAAGCCAAGGCGATTCGTGTGCCGACGCTCAACGTCTCGGCAATTGATGTTGTTATCGAATTCGCGCGCGATGTCTCGGCCGATGAGATCAACACCCTGCTCGCCAAAACTGCCGGCGGCCCGCTGAAGAACCTGCTCGCTTTTTCCAACGAGCCGCACGCCTCGATCGACTTCAATCACGACCCGCACTCAGCCATCATCGACGGCAGCCAGACCCGCGCCGCCGGCCCGCGCCTCGTCAACCTGCTGCTCTGGTTCGACAACGAATGGGGCTTCGCCAACCGAATGGTCGAAGTCGCCGGACATTGGTTGAAACAGAAATGAACCTCTTTAGACACGGGGAACACGGAGGCACAGAGAACACGGAGAAAGCCAAAAAACAAGCTTTTCTCTGTGCTCTCTGTGTCTCTGTGAACTCTGTGTTGAAAGCGCTTTCCAAGCCTTCCTTCAGGAGCCAAACATGAACGTTATCAAACTCGCCGACCTCGACGTCAAGGGCAAACGCGTTTTCATCCGCGCCGATTTCAACGTGCCGCAGGATGACGCCGGCCACATCACCGAAGACACGCGCATCCGCGCTGCCTTGCCATCACTCAAGTACTGCCTGGATCACGGCGCGGCCGTGATGGTTACCTCGCACCTTGGCCGACCGACCGAAGGCGAGTTCAAGCCTGAAGACACGCTGACGCCGGTTGCCGTGCGCCTTGGCCAACTGTTGAACAAACCGGTGCGCTTGATTACCGACTGGGTCGATGGTGGTTTTGAAGTGGCGCCGGGTGAAATCGTTCTGCTCGAAAACTGTCGCTGCAACAAAGGCGAAAAGAAGAACAACGACGAGCTGGCACAGAAGATGGCCAAGCTCTGCGACATTTACGTTAACGACGCTTTCGGCACCGCACACCGCGCCGAAGCCACCACCAACGGCATCGCCAAGTTTGCACCGGTCGCCTGCGCCGGTTTCCTGATGGGCGCCGAAATTGACGCGCTCGGGCGCGCGCTGGAAAACCCGAAACGCCCGCTGGTCGCCATCGTCGGCGGCGCCAAGGTATCAACCAAGCTGACCATTCTCAAGACGCTGGCCGAACGAGTCGACCAGTTGATCGTCGGCGGTGGCATCGCCAACACTTTCCTGCTCGCCTCGGGCAAGCGCATCGGCGACTCGCTGGCCGAACCCGATCTGGTGAAGGAGGCACACGCCATCATGGACATGATGAAGGAACGCGGCGCCGAAGTACCTCTGCCAGTCGACGTTGTCGTTGCTGATGAAGTTTCGGCGCTGGCGCGCGCCAACAAGATTCCGGTTGACGACGTTGAGCTGCACGACCGCATTCTCGACATCGGTCCGAAGACGGCAGCCCGCCTCACCGACATCATCGCGCATGCCGGCACCATCGTCTGGAACGGCCCGATCGGCGTATTCGAACTCGATCAGTTCGCTGGCGGAACCAAGATGATGGCCTCGGCGATTGCCCACTCCGACGCGTTCTCGATCGCCGGCGGTGGCGACACGCTAGCGGCGATTGCCAAATTTCACATTGCCGACGACGTCGATTACATCTCCACGGGCGGCGGCGCCTTCCTCGAATTCCTCGAAGGCAAAAAACTGCCGGCGATCGAGGTGCTTGAGCTGCGGGCCAAGGGATAAAATCAATTTTCACCGCAAAGGCGCGAAGGGCGCAAAGGGCCGCAAAGAAGACCAAAACATTTTATTTTTATCTCTTTGCGAACTTTGCTCCTTTGCGCCTTTGCGGTGAAGCTTTTCGCCCCTCACGCAGCCGCCTTTTCCGCTTCTCAGCTACAATCAAAAAAACAACTCAGGGAGCTAGACCACCATGTCACGCCATACCAAGATCGTTGCCACGCTCGGCCCCGCTTCATCGGACCCGCAGATTCTCGAACGCATGATCCGCGCCGGCGTCGATGTGGTGCGCCTCAATTTTTCGCACGGCAAAGCTGAAGACCACGTTGCCCGGGCCAACATGGTGCGCGAGGCAGCTGCACGCGTGGGCCGCCCGGTGGGTATTCTGGCTGATCTGCAGGGGCCGAAAATCCGCGTCGGCAAGTTTGCCGACGGCAAGATAACGCTTGAAAAAGGCGATCGCTTCATCCTCGATGCGAAGTGCGAACTGGGCGACATCAACCGTGTCGGCCTCGACTACAAGGATCTGCCCAGAGATGTCTCAGCCGGCAACGTGCTGCTGCTTGACGACGGCCGCATTGTGCTCGACGTCGTCCGCGTGCTCGGTGCCGAAATCTTCACGACCGTCCGTCACGGCGGCGAACTGTCGAACAACAAGGGCATCAACCGTCAAGGCGGCGGCCTTTCAGCACCGGCGTTGACGGCCAAAGATATGGACGACATCCGCACCGCCGCCAGCATGGGTGCAGATTATCTGGCGATCTCTTTTCCGAAAAGCGCGGCCGACATGTACATGGCCAAGCAACTGATCAACGCCGCCGGTGGCCACGCGCTGACCATCGCCAAGATTGAACGCGTTGAAGCGGTTGCCGCTCTCGAAGAAATCATCGATGCGTCGGATGGCGTCATGGTGGCACGCGGTGATCTGGCCGTTGAAGTCGGCGATGCCGCCGTGCCCGCGCTGCAAAAACGCATGATCCGCATGGCACGCGAAAAGAACAAACTGGCGATCACCGCGACGCAAATGATGGAATCGATGATTCTGTCGCCGGTGCCGACGCGCGCCGAAGTTTCCGACGTCGCCAATGCCGTACTCGACGGCACGGACGCCGTGATGCTCTCGGCCGAAACTGCCGCCGGAAAATATCCGGTGGAAACCATCGAGTCGATGGCGCGCATTTGCCTGGAAGCCGAGAAATCGGCCGAAGTCACACTGGAGCGCGAGTTCCTCAACCGCGTGTTCACGCGCATCGACCAGTCGATCGCCATGGCGGCGATCTGGACAGCACACCATCTGAAAGTCAAGGCGATTGCAGCACTGACCGAGTCGGGATCGACCGCCCTGTGGATGAGCCGTCTCAACTGTGGAGTTCCGGTCTATGCGCTGACGCCAGTCGTCGAGGCACAAACCAAGATGTGCCTGTACCGCGCCGTTTTCCCGCTGCTCATGAAACAGATGCACACCGACGGCGACGCCCTGCTCTACGACGCTGAACAAAGACTGATCGAGGCCGGTGTGGTCGAAAAAGGTGATCTGATTGTGCTCACCATCGGTGAGCCGATCGGTACGCCGGGCGGCACCAACACATTGAAGATTGTTCGCGTCGGCGAACATCTGCCACCACCCAACTGAAATTCAATAACCTACAGGAGAAATCCCATGCCCATCGTATCCATGCGCCAGCTGCTCGACCACGCCGCCGAAAACGGTTACGGCCTGCCCGCCTTCAACGTCAACAACATGGAACAGGTGTGGGCGATCATGGAGGCCGCCGCCGAACTCGACGCGCCGGTGATCATGCAGGCCTCGGCCGGCGCCCGTAAATATGCCGGAGAAGCCTTTCTGCGCCACCAGATTCTCGCCGCACTCGAAGCCTATCCGAACATCCCGGTCGTCATGCATCAGGACCACGGCCAGTCACCGGCAGTTTGCATGTCGGCGATCCGCTCGGGCTTCTCGTCGGTGATGATGGACGGTTCGCTGACCGAAGACGGCAAAACGCCTGCATCCTACGAATACAACGTTGAAGTGTCGAAGAAGGTCGTCGAGTTTGCACACGCCATCGGCGTCTCGGTCGAAGCCGAGCTCGGCGTACTTGGCTCGCTCGAAACGATGCAGGCCGACAAGGAAGACGGCCACGGCGCTGACGGCCACATGACGCGCGAGCAACTGCTCACTGACCCGGATCAGGCCGCCGACTTCGTCAAGCAAACCAACTGTGACGCGCTGGCCATTGCCATCGGCACCAGCCACGGCGCCTACAAATTCACCAAGAAACCAACCGGCGACATTCTCGCCATCGACCGTATCAGAGCCATTCACGAGCGCATTCCGAACACCCATCTGGTCATGCATGGTTCCTCCTCGGTGCCGCAGGAACTGCTCGCCGAAATTCGCCAGTTTGGCGGCGACATGAAGGAAACCTACGGCGTACCGGTGGAAGAGATCGTCAAGGGCATCGCCCATGGTGTGCGCAAGATCAATATCGATACCGACATCCGCCTGGCGATGACCGGCGCCATCCGCCGCTATCTGGCCGAGCATCCAGACAAGTTTGACCCGCGCGACTATCTCAAGCCGGCGCGCGAAGCGGCGAAGAAGATCTGTCTGGCGCGCTATCAGTCCTTCGGCTGCACCGGTCAAGCGAGTAAAATCAAGGTCATCGCGCTCGACAAGATGGCCGAGCGTTACAAGAAGGGCGAGTTGAACCAGATCGTTCGCTGATCGGCGCTAACACGCCACGCACACCGCGGCATTCCGTTGGAATGTCGCGTTTTTTATTTTCGGAATCACTTCGGGATTAACCATGCACGCCAGATTTGAGGCCATTGGATTCGAGGAACATCCGCTGCGTCAGCGGCTGAACAACGAGTTCCATGCTCGTCCGCCGATCCCGCTGACCGGCCCGATACTCGTTTCGAGTCTCGCCTTCAAACATGACGATTCCGGCGCAGGAGGTGAGAAAGAACACCTTTCCCGACTCTGCCAAGCCAACGTCTGCAATTTCATCGAAAGCTCAGACACGCACCTGATGCTCGACGCGGGCAGCTTCCGCATGCGCTGGGAGCTGCATACCGAATTTTCCAGCTACACATTTTTCCGCCAACTGGTTGCCGGTGAAACACTGAATCCGGACGCTACCGCATTCGACGGCGTCATGCCGGAATGGCTCTCAGCAATTCCAGGCAAGCTGCTGGTTGCCACACACGTCGAGCTTCGGCCGGCAACTGAAATATCCCCCGAATCGGTTACCGCCGGCCTCTCACCGACCGGCCGCTCGATGGTTGCTGCGCAGGTCGCCGATGGCGCAGCCTGGGTGTTCACCGACTTCATGTTCGACAACGGTTTTTCGCGCTTCCTCGTGCTCGACGTTTCGCTCACTCAGCGTCAGGCTGGCCGAACGGTGCAACGACTGGTTGAAATTGAGACTTACCGCATGATGTCGCTGCTCGGCCTGCCGGTGGCCAAGGAAGTCGGGCGCTGGCTGTCCGGCGCCGAAAAGCAACTTGCCGAAATGATGGATCACATCGGCCATGCGCGCACACCGGAAGACGAACGTGCGGTCCTCGCCACGCTCTCAACACTGGCAGCGGAAGTCGAACATTCGGTGGCGCGTACCACCTTCCGCTTTGGCGCGTCACGCGCCTACGACGGTCTCGTCATGCAGCGCATCGAAGAATTGCGCGAAACGCGTATCTCCGGCTTCCCGACGCTCAACGAGTTCATGCTGCGCCGTCTGTTACCGGCAACGA
>JBIJCY010000183.1:0-5903 GCA_044344385.1 Rhodocyclaceae bacterium
CAGCCGCCAAGGCTTGCCGGCGGGATCAGCATGGCGAAGTTGGTCTTGCCGCAGGCCGACGGGAAAGCGGCTGCGACGTAGGATTTTTCACCTTCCGGCGATTCGACGCCGAGGATCAGCATGTGTTCGGCCAGCCAGCCTTCATCGCGCGCCATGTTGGAGGCGATGCGCAGTGCGAAGCACTTTTTGCCGAGCAGCGCGTTGCCGCCGTAGCCCGAACCGTAGGACCAGATTTCGCGGGTTTCCGGATAGTGCACGATGTACTTGGTATCCGGGTTGCACGGCCAACGCGAGTCTTTTTCGTTGGGGCCGATCGGCGCGCCGATCGAGTGCACGCAGGGAACAAATTCACCGTCACTACCGAGTACGTCGAATACGGCCTTGCCCATGCGCGTCATGGTACGCATGTTGACGACGACGTAAGGGCTGTCGGAAATCTCAACGCCGATGTGGGCAATTGGCGAGCCGAGCGGGCCCATCGAGAACGGGATAACGTACATCGTGCGGCCGCGCATGCAGCCCTTGAAAACGCCTTTCAACGTTTCACGCATCTCAGCCGGATCTTCCCAGTTGTTGGTCGGGCCGGCATCTTCCTTCTTTGCCGAGCAGATGTAAGTGCGGTCTTCGACGCGCGCCACGTCTGACGGGTCGGACCAGGCGAGATAGGAGTTCTTGCGTTTTTCCGGGTTGAGCTTGATCAGCATGCCGGCATCGACCATTTCAGCGCAGAGGCGGTCGTATTCTTCCTGCGTGCCATCGGCCCAGACAATGCGGGCGGGTTCGGTCAGCTTGGCTATATCGGCGACCCATTGTTTCAGGCGTTCGTGTTTGACGTAGGCAGGGGCGTTGAGTGGGGCGGCTTGGTTCATGGCAATACACTCTCTAAGGGGAAGGTCGAGAAAGCGGGAATTACCGTGGCGCGACGCACAGCGAAAGACTCCCGCGGGACTTGAGTCGGGAAGTGGCGTCGGTCGCGGCTGGCGAAAAATCGGCCCAGCGCAGGGGATGGTGTGAGGGGCATGCTCGGCGTTTGTGGCGCAACGAGGTTTCGGTAATCCACAATTATGCCACAGGTCGAACACGCTTAGACTGCCTCTTGACGATGGTTTGCTCTCCCGAGGCATGGGCAAGCCCGGTTTTTTTAGCCGGTGTTGAACGCCATCTTCCTTGCTATAATTATGAATTACTGACGAACGCACCTACCAGGAAAGTGAGCCATGAATAAAGATCAGCTTCGCGCCGCCGCCCTCTACTATCACCGCCATCCCAAGCCAGGCAAGATTTCGGTCCAGCCGACCAAGCAACTGACCAACCAGTACGATCTGTCGATGGCGTATTCGCCGGGGGTTGCTGCGGCTTGCGAGGAGATTGTTGCCAATCCGGCTGAGGTGAGCACGTTGACCTCGCGTGCCAACCTGGTCGGTGTCATCACCAATGGTACTGCTGTGCTCGGTCTTGGCCCGATTGGCCCGCTCGCCGCCAAACCGGTGATGGAAGGCAAGGCAGTGCTGTTCAAGAAGTTCGCCAATATCGACGTGTTCGACATTGAAATTGAGCAGCGCGATCCGGACATGCTGATCGAAATTATTGCCTCGCTTGAGCCAACTTTCGGTGGCATCAATCTGGAAGACATCAAGGCGCCGGAGTGCTTCTATATTGAGAAAAAACTGCGCGAGCGGATGAAGATTCCGGTTTTTCATGACGATCAACACGGTACTGCCATCGTCATCGGCGCTGCCATTCTCAACGGCCTGTTTTTGCAGGGCAAGGACCTGAAGAAGGTCAAACTGGTGACCTCCGGCGCGGGCGCTGCTGCGCTGGCCAGCCTGGACATGCTGGTAATGCTTGGGATTCCGGTCGAGAACATCTGGGTGACCGACATCAAGGGCCTGGTCTACGAAGGTCGCGTCGAGGAGATGGACGAGATCAAGGCGCGTTACGCCAAAAAAACCGACGCACGTACGCTCGGCGAAGTCATCGAGGGGGCCGATGTGTTCCTCGGGCTGTCGGCCGGTGGTGTGTTGAAGAAGGAGATGGTCGCCAAGATGGCGCCGAATCCGATGGTCATGGCCCTCGCTAATCCCAGTCCGGAAATCCTGCCGGAAGACGTCAAGGCGGTGCGCAGCGATGCGATCATTGCTACCGGTCGTTCGGATTATCCGAACCAGGTGAACAACGTGTTGTGCTTCCCGTTCATTTTCCGTGGTGCGCTCGACGTTGGCGCGACGACGATTACCGAAGAAATGAAGCTCGCCGCAGTCAAGGCCATCGCCGAACTGGCGCGTGTCGAGCAGTCTGAAGTTGCGGCCAAGGCTTACGGTGAAAAAGCCACCAGTTTTGGCCCCGAATATCTGATTCCAAATCCATTTGATCCTCGTCTGATCGCCAAGATTGCGCCGGCCGTTGCCCAGGCCGCCATGGATTCCGGCGTGGCGACGCGGCCTATCGCGGATATCGAAGCTTATCGTGACAGCCTCAACGAGTTTGTCTATCACTCCGGCCTGATCATGAAGCCGGTTTTCTCACAGGCCAAGAGCGCGCCAAAGCGTATCGTTTTTGCCGAGGGCGAGGATGAACGGGTATTGCGCGCTATTCAGGTCATTGTCGATGAAGGTATTGCGCGGCCGATCGTCATTGGCAGGCCGGATGATATTGCGCGCAAGGTTGAAGAAGCCGGCCTGCGCGTGCGACCCGGTATCGATTTCGAGATTGTTTACGCCGACCGGTGCGAGTTTTTCGATGCCAATTTCGAGAGTTACTGGCAGGAGTATTTGCGCTTGATGGAGCGCAAGGGTGTTTCGGCCGACTATGCCAAGCGTGAAGTACGTCGTCGCGCCACCTTGTTTGGTGCGCTGATGGTGCGTATGGGGCATGCTGAGGGGCTGATTTGCGGCACCTTCGGTCGCCACGATATTCATCGTGAGTATGTTGCCAATGTGATCGGGTTGGCGCCGGGGGTGAAAAATCTGTCGGCGATGAATCTGCTCATGCTGCCTGAGCGCACCGTGTTCATTGCCGATACCTACGTAAACTACGATCCGTCGGCCGAGCAAATCGCCGACATGACGCTACTTGCCGCCGATGAAGTGCGTCGTTTCGGCGTGGTGCCCAAGGTAGCGCTGCTTTCGCATTCATCGTTCGGCTCCGAAGACACACCGACTTCGCTCAAGATGCGCGAGGTTTTGCGTCTGCTTAACGAGCGCGCGCCGCAACTCGAAGTTGACGGTGAAATGCACGGTGACGCGGCGCTCGACGAGACTATCCGGCTGCAAGTGTTCCCCAATTCGCGCCTCAAGGGGCAGGCCAATCTGCTGGTCATGCCGACGCTCGATGCAGCGAATATCTCGTTCAACCTGCTCAAGATCGCTGCCGGCGACAATTTGACGATCGGCCCGATTCTGCTCGGCGCAGCGCGTCCGGTGCATGTGCTTACCTCCACGGCAACGGTTCGGCGCATCGTTAATATGACCGCGCTGACGGTGGTCGATAATCTGAAGAACGAGCGGTAATCGCCGCTTGAAGGCCGTCGGGTTGTCATCCCGGCGGCCAATCCGGTTATCATGCGAAGCATCGTGATTGACGGGGGGTTTGCCCGATGCCCAATAGTAGAACTGCACTTGTCCTGTCTGGTGGCGGTGCGCGTGCTGCTTACCAGGTCGGTGTATTAAGGGCGATTCTCGAGTTGCTGCCGGACGCGACAGCCAATCCCTTTCCGATTCTGTGCGGTACTTCAGCCGGGGCAATTAATACGACGACGCTGGCCTGCCATGCGGACAATTTTCGGGCTGCGGTCGATAATCTGAATAGTGTCTGGTACAACATGCGTGCCAGCCATGTTTACCGCGCTGACCCGATCGGTATTGGCGTCTCCGGGCTTCGCTGGTTCGGCTCGCTGGCGCTGGGCTGGCTGACCAAAAAAAGCCCCCGCTCTTTGCTCGATAATGAGCCTTTGCGCCATCTGCTGCGAAAACGGCTGGATTTCAGCGCGATCGACCGGAGCATCGCCAGCGGCGCACTTTACGCAGTGAGTATTACCGCCTCGGGTTACACCAGTGGGCACAGCGTCAGTTTTTTTCAGGCTGCAGCGGAAACGCCCACCTGGCAACGGGCGCACCGTTTCGGCGCACGTGACCGCCTGTCGGTCGAGCATCTGATGGCCTCCAGCGCAATCCCGTTCATTTTTCCGGCAGTGCATTTGAATCGAGAATTTTTCGGCGATGGTTCAATGCGGCAACTGGCGCCAATTTCTCCGGCCATCCATTTAGGGGCTGAAAAAGTACTCATCATTGGCGCTGGTCGAATGAGTGAACAAACAGAGCGCCAGCGTTCGAGTCGCTATCCGACACTGGCGCAAATCGCCGGTCATGCGCTGGCGTCGATCTTTCTTGATTCGCTATTCGTCGATATCGAGCGCATGCAGCGCATCAACAAGACCTTGTCATTGATCCCGGATGACATCAAATCCGGCCCGGATTTTCCTTTGCGCCCTGTCAAATCACTTGTCATTGCACCGTCAGAGCGGCTGGATTACATCGCGGCACGTCACGCCAAAGCGCTTCCGTGGGCAGTGCGCTGGCTGCTGCGTGGAATCGGCGCGATGAACCGGCAAGGTGGAGCGCTGACCAGCTACCTGTTGTTTGAGCAGCCTTATACGCGCGCACTGATTGATCTGGGCTACAAGGACACGATGGACAGGCAGGAAGAGGTCAAAGCTTTTCTCGAAATCTGAAATTAAGGTGAAGTTATATCTGAGATAGTTGTGCTATCTACATGTTTTTCTTGATTTCTAGAGTTTGCTTGATAAACTGAAGTAGAATCATGCCGATAACCGAATAGTGCAGGAGAAGTTTCGTATGCGGATCAAGCTGGAAATTGCTTTGCTGTCTGGCGCCTTGTTGGCAGCCAATCTTATGGCAGTGGATGTGGCGCAGGCACAGACCGTACAGAAGAAGGTCAAGCCGGCAGAGAAGCCACAAAAGAAGCCTGCAAAAAAAGTTGCAGATCAACTGCATGAAGCCCGGCAACTGGCAGTGCACTCGGGTTCCGCACTGGTGATCGGGCAGGACGGTGGCGACCCCTTGTATCAGAAAAATGCCAATATCGTTGTACCGATCGCCTCGATCACCAAAGTGATGACGGCGATGGTTGTCCTCGACAGCATTCCAGATTTGCAGGCACCGATTACGGTGACCGATGACGATGTCGATTATTTGCGGGGCAGCCGTTCGCGACTCCATGTCGGTTCGGTCATTACGCGCGAGACAGCACTGCTGCTGGCCCTGATGTCTTCTGAAAACCGCGCCGCCAACGCGCTGGCCCGGCATTATCCGGGTGGCATGGAGGCGTTTTTGGCGGCAATGAACCGCAAGGCGCAATCGCTTGGTATGCAAAACACCCGTTTTGAAGACCCGACCGGGCTGACCAGCAACAACGTGTCTACTGCCTATGATCTGGCGAAAATGGTTGGTGCTGCGCATCGCTATCCCTTGATTCGTGAGTTCTCGACAACCTCCGGCGCCAAAGTTGAAATCAGTGGCCGTGGTCTCGATTACCACAACACCAATCAGTTGGTGAAAAGCACGACTTGGGATATCGGCCTGTCGAAAACTGGCTATATCCACGAGGCCGGCAAGTGTCTGGTCATGCAGGCACGTGTCGCTGACAGGCCGGTTGTCATTGTGCTGCTTGACTCAGTCGGTAAGTTGACGCGCGTTGGTGATGCCAACCGTATCAAACGCTGGATGGAAAGCGCCTCATTTTTACGCAGACAGCCGACTCCGGTTTGACTCGCTTTGGCGTGACAGGCAGTCGCCACTGACGAGCGTGTCAGGTGTTTTGCTGTCGGCGCAGCCAGATTTTTATGGCAATCCATCCGGCAATGACCATCAACAGTACGGCGCTGG
>JBIJCY010000184.1:0-5872 GCA_044344385.1 Rhodocyclaceae bacterium
CAGATCGAGAAACGCACACGCAAGGAGTTTCCGGACGGCATTCAGGCCTTCGGTACCGATGCCCTGCGCTTCACCTTCCTGTCGCTGGCCAGCCCCGGCCGCGACATCAAGTTCGACCTGTCGCGCTGCGAGGGCTACCGCAACTTCTGCAACAAGCTGTGGAACGCCACGCGCTTCGTGCTGATGCACACCGAAGGGCAGGACCTCGGCCTCGACGTGTGCACGCCGGACCAGTGCTCGCCAAAACTCAGCTTCTCGTTTGCCGACCGCTGGATCGTCAGCCGCCTGCAACGCACCGAAGCCGAAGTTGCCAAACAATTCGCCGACTACCGTTTCGACCTGTTGGCCCGCGAGATTTACGAGTTTGTCTGGGACGAGTTCTGTGACTGGTATCTCGAACTGGCCAAGGTGCAGATCCTGAGCGGTACCGAGCAGGAAGCCCGCGCTACGCGCCGCACGCTGGCCCGCGTACTCGAAACCGTGCTGCGTCTCGCCCACCCGCTGATCCCGTTCATCACCGAAGAACTCTGGCAGGCCATCGCGCCGATTGCCGGGCGCAAGACGCACGACTCGCTGATGCAGGCCGCCTACCCGCAAGCACAGCCAGAGAAAATCGACCTCGCCAGCGAAGCCAAGGTGCAGCAACTCAAGGATCTGGCCTACGCCTGCCGCAACCTGCGCGGCGAGATGAACCTCTCACCGGCGCTCAAAGTGCCTCTGGTCGCCTCGGGCAACGCCGAATCACTCGCCGAATTCATGCCCTACCTCAAGGCGCTGGCCAAGCTCTCGGACATGCAGATCGTTACCGATGGCTTTGACAGCCTGGCCGACGAGGCTAGCGCACCGGTCGCCGTGGTCGGCGAGACGCGCCTGATGCTAAAGATCGAGATCGACGTCGCCGCCGAGAAGGAGCGCCTGGCGAAAGAGATCGCCCGCCTCGAAGGCGAAATTGTCAAGGCGCAGGCCAAGCTCGGCAACGAAAGCTTCGTCGGTCGTGCGCCGGTAGCGGTCGTCGACCAGGAGAAGAAACGCCTCGCCGATTTTGTCGCCACAGTTGACAAGCTGAAACCACAGCTCGAACGTCTGAAGCGCAACTAGGCCGCACAGCTCGTCAATAGGCGATCTACAGCAAACATACACGGGGAGTGGCGTATTTATTCACTCTCACGGCATCGCCACTGTAGAACGCCATTTGACGCGCCCCGCAGGGCGACGATTCAGTCCGCCAGTTTTACCATCATCAAGCCGCGCAAGGCATTGGCCACGTACAGCGCAGGTGCCGCCTGCAGATCCTCAAGCCGCAGCACCTGCTCGACCGCCCGCCCCGATCCGATCAGTTGCCGGCGCATGACACCGGGCAGCAGACCGCAGAACAACGGCGGCGTCAGCAACAGGCCATCGCGCTCGATAAAGATATTGCTACGCGCGCCTTCGCAGACCTCGCCGCGTGTATTGAGGAAGATCGCGTCGAAGACCTCAGGCTGCCCGGCCAATGCCGCCAACGCGCGGTCATAGCGCCCGCGCGCGGTGGTCTTGTGACGCAACAGATAATCGTCGGCATCAAGCGTCTCGCCGGCCATCACCACCTGCCACGAGCGACCGGCGTCCGCCGCCATCGGCTGCGCATCAAGCCGACAACTTCCGTCATGTGCCAGCATCAGGCGTACGCGACAAACGCCGCGTTGATTACACGATGCTGCATGAAGGAGGGCCGCAGTCAGCTTCTCGATGTCGCAGGCAAAACCCAACGCCTGTGCCGACGCCTGCAGGCGCTCCAGATGCTGTGCGAGCAGCGGGTACGCACCCTGCTCAAGGCGTAGCGTCTCGATCAGTTGAAAGCCCGGATCGAAGTCGGTAAGAAATTCTGCCTTGAGCAAACATTCGGCGTATTCACTCACCGGGTCGGCATCGATCACGATGCCGCTGCCCACGCCAAGCTTGCCACTACGATCAGCCGCCAGTTCAAGCGTGCGGATGGCCACGTTGAAACGGCAATCGCCGCCCGGCGCCAGCCAGCCAAGCGCGCCCGTATAAAGGCCGCGCGACCGGCTTTCAATTTCTGCGATACCTTGCATGGCGCGAATTTTCGGCGCGCCGGTAATCGAACCGCAGGGGAACAGGGCGCGAAACAGATCGAACAAACTGACGCCCGGCAAATCGGCCGAGACCGTAGAAACCATTTGCCATAAGGTCGGGTAAGCCTCGATCTCGAACAGACGATCGACCCGCACCTTGCCCGGTGTTGCCAGACGCCCGATATCGTTGCGCAGCAAATCGACAATCATCAGGTTCTCGGCGCGCTCCTTTTCCGAAGCCAGCAACGCGGCACGGGCTGCCTCGTCGTCCTTGAGCGTAGCACCGCGCGGGGCAGTCCCTTTCATTGGCCGGGTCACCACACGGTCACCGGCTCGCTCGAAAAACAGTTCCGGCGAAAAGGAAAGCAGCGTTTCTTCCGGCGTGGTGATGTAGCCACCATAACGCACCGGTTGCCGCGCCCGCAGATTTGCGTAAAGCGCCAGAGGGTGACCGTAAAACCTGAAACTTAACGGGAAGGTGAGGTTGATCTGATAGCACTCGCCGGCAACAATCCAACGACGAATTTGCTCAACCACCAACGCATAACGCTCCGGATCCTGCGCTGAGAAAAGCTCGGCGACCCCGGCAATTCGCTCATATTCAGGCAGCACCGCCAGCCGCCCGGCAAGAAAAGCATCAACAGCCTTGGGATCAAGGCGCTCACTGTGTCCGAACACCCAGGCGCGCAACAGGCTTCGGCCCATGCTCGAATCGGCAAGTGCCGGCTCAAATCCGGCGCCCAACGCATAATCAACGGCAAGCGCCACCCATTCGCCATTGGCTGCCGCATCTTCAATCGCCGCAAAACTCGCCGCAAGCTCAGCGTGTCCATCAAAACAAAAACTGCGGCGATAGTCGGTCAACAACAAAGCGCCGCCAGCATCCCCATCGAACAAAGCAAAGCGGCTATCAGCCTGCATCGTTAACAACCAGCGAGAGTGGCAAAGACAGCCAACGCAAAGCCTGCATCAGGCCTGCTTATTTACGCTTGATGAAATACTCGAAAACCTTGTCGATTTCTCCGTTCGACAAAAGCTCGTTGCCGGTCTGTTTGGCAAAAGCCTGGAAGTCCTTGACCGAACCCGGATCAGTTGCCAACACATGCAAGACTTGCCCGGAAGCCATTTCAGACAAAGCCTTTTTAGTGCGCAAGATTGGCAACGGGCAGTTGAGGCCTTTGACGTCGAGCTCTCGATCAATATGCATAGTCTGTTCCCGAATGGAGATAAAGCGGCATTTTACCCGCCATTTTTTTTCTGCTTCAACTCTTCCGCCTGTCGCTTGCGCAACTCGCGCAGACGGGCATCAACAGCCGACTGCTCGTAAAAGTTACCATCGGTGGCGCGCTGTGCGAGCATCAGTTGCTCCACAGCCTCGCCCAGTTGCCCCTGCAGAACATAGAACTCTGCTTGCGCCCGGTGTTGTTGCAATCGTTTGCCGGCCGCCGCATAGGCCTTTGCCTGCAACCCGTAAAGCTTGAAATCCGAGAGGTAAAGCTGCAACTGTGCGTCAAGAAAGCGCAGCGTCTGATCGTATTGATGCCCGGCAGAAAGCGCTTCGGCATAACCATAAACCAGCGACTTCGATTGCGGATAGCGCTGCAATGCTTCTCGATAGATGGCCTGTGCCATGGGCAGATCTCCGGCAGCAATCCTGATCTCTGCAGCCAGACCCGAAATCATCGGAGAGGAAAGCTTGAGCGCTTTAAGCGCATTCATTTCACGTTGCGCGCCGGCGATATCCTTTGCCCTGAGCAAGGCATAACTCAGGCTGTAACGCGCGGCAGCCTCAGAAGCGTACTTCTGTTCACGCAATTGCGCCTCGAACTCGCTTACCGCCTCACGCGGAGTCCCCATCTGCGCGCGGAGCTTGGCGCGCACCAGCAAAAATTCAAGACTATCGACTACCTGCTTGTAAGGGACTTCCTTATCACGGTTCTGCATATCGGAAATCCGCTCGACCGTCATCGGGTGCGAGCGCATATATATCGGTGCGTTATTTTCATAGACGCGCCCCGCCTTTTGCAGGCGTTCGAAGAAATCTCCCATGCCCCGCACATTGAAGCCGGATTTTTCAAGCGTTTGATAGCCCACCCGATCAGCTTCTCGCTCAAAGTCTCGGCTGTACGCCAGTTGCGCCTGAATTGACCCCGCCTGCGCCGAAGCAACCATCCCCCCTGCCACCTGCGAGTTCGAACGCGCCGCAAGTATGCCGACCGCCATGGCAACCATCGTGGCTATCGAGTTCTGCTTCTCTTTAGCGATCTGTCGGGCCAGGTGATTCTGCGTGACGTGCGATATTTCATGCGCCACCACCCCGGCCAGTTCGGACTCAGACTGCGACGTAAGCAGCGTTCCGGTATTAACGCCAATAAAACCGCCAAACATCGCAAAAGCATTGACCGTATTATCACGAATGGCAAAGAAGTAAAAATCACCGACGGGGTTAGGGCTGGCGGCAACCAGCCGGCCCCCCAACCAGTTAAGGTAATCGTTGATTTCCGCATCATCCACATAGCTCGGCTCATGCAGACGGATATCATTCATGATGCTCTCGCCGATCCTGCGCTCAAGCTGCGGCGAAAAATCGGCGCGTGCCGATTCGCCCAGATCGGGCAGATCGTCGGCCAATGCAAAAGGGGCCGCACCCAACGCAACAGCCAGCGCCAAAAACAGGGCAGCGCGAGAAAATCGGGGCAAAGGATTCAAGATCGGTACGTTCGCAAGCTGAAAATCATGGTGCTATGATACCGGACTCCGTTGCCCTGATTTGTTTCCAGTTATTTCATCGATCAAACCCATGCCCGCCAATCCCCTCACTCATTTCAATGCCGAAGGCCAGGCTCACATGGTCGATGTCGGTGAAAAATCCGAAACGACCCGGCTAGCCCGAGCGGCCGGCAGTATTTTTATGCGGCCGGAAACGTTGATGCTGGTTCAAAACGGCTCGGCAAAGAAAGGGGATGTGCTCGGTGTCGCTCGTATCGCCGCAATTCAGGGCTCCAAACGCACCGCCGATCTGATCCCATTGTGCCACCCGATTGCCCTGACCAGAGTTTCCATCGAATTCGAGATTGACGCAGAACACAACGCTGTTCATTGCCTGACAGTTGCAGAATGCTACGGTCGCACCGGCGTTGAAATGGAAGCGCTTACGGCGACCAGCGTCGGCCTGTTGACCATCTACGATATGTGCAAAGCGGTTGATCGCGGAATGCGCATCGAAGGTATCCGACTGCTGGAAAAAATCGGCGGCAAATCCGGGCATTGGCAAGCCACGCCGGACGCGTAACGTAACAACATGAACACTCTACGAAGATTTGTGCTCCGGGCAGCAGGCACAACGTGCACAATACCCATTCTGCTTGCCGCAGGCCTCTTGAAGCCGCTACGGGTACTGGCAATGGAATGGCCGCGCGCGGCATTTACGTCGACCAGTCTTGGCGAATCACTCAAGGCCTACGTCGCGCAAAACTCCATTGAAAGCCGCGACATCGTTATCAGCGCCGCAGAGATCACTGAGAATGGTGCACAAGTCCCGATCGAGGTCGTTAGCAACATTCCCGGCAACCAGACCATCGCCGTTTTTGTCGAAAAGAACCCGATGCCACTTGCTGCCAGCATGAACTTCGCCAACGGCGCATTGCCGCAAGCACGACTGCAGCTCAAAATGGCTGAATCCTCGCGCGTTCGTGTGGTGGTCAAAACCGCTGACGGAAAAACCTATCATGCGAACCGGGAAGTCAAAGTCACACTCGGCGGCTGCGGCTGAGAGAAACTGAAAACCATGGCCGAAC
>JBIJCY010000185.1:0-5794 GCA_044344385.1 Rhodocyclaceae bacterium
GCAGAGGAAATGCAGAGAAAAGCAAAATTCAGGTAAGAATTTGACTTTCTCTGCGTCATCTCTGCGCCCTCTGCGCCCTCTGCGCCTCTGCGGTAGGTTTAAGGTTTCCAAATGCGGTTGCCTTGCCCATTTTGCCCATTTTGCCACCCATGGAATATCTCACCAGCTTCATCGACATCATCCTGCATCTGGACAAGCACCTTACCTTGCTGGTGCAGCAATACGGCCCGTGGATCTACGCCATCCTCTTTGTCATCATCTTCAGCGAGACAGGTTTTGTGGTGACGCCGTTCCTGCCCGGCGATTCGCTGCTCTTTGTGGCCGGAGCTATCGCTGCGCTGGGCGGCATGGATATCGGCATTTTGATGGCCGTGCTGACTGCCGCCGCCGTGTTGGGCAATATGCTCAATTATCAGATTGGCCGCTTTCTGGGGCCCAAGGTTTTTCACTGGGAAAACTCACGTTTTTTCAACAAGGCCGCGCTCGAGAAAACCCATGCCTTTTATGAGAAGCACGGTGGCAAGACGCTGATCATTTCGCGCTTCCTGCCCCTGTTTCGCACCTTCGCACCGTTTGTGGCCGGTATCGGCGCCATGACTTACGCGCGCTTTTCGATGTTTAATCTGGTCGGTGCGGTGAGCTGGATCGGCTCGTTGACACTCGCCGGTTACTGGTTTGGCAACCTCCCGTGGGTGCAAAAAAACCTGACCCTGGTGATCGTTGGAATTATCGTGATTTCGCTGGTGCCGTTGTTCATCGGTTGGTTGCAGCACCGCCGGGAGGCGTGAGTTATCATTCAGCATGGCTTTCAAACCGTCCGCAGTTCTGCCCATTGCCCTGACGGCGCTTCTGCTTGGCGCGTGCTCCACCGGGGTGGGGCCGCACGGGCAGAAGACAGATCATTTTGATCCACGCTTTCTTGCCAAGTCGGACATCGACCGCGTCGTCGATACCAACCGCGCCGAGATCATGGCCAGTCTGCGGCGCGTTGCCGACAAACTCTATAAACGCAATCCTAAAGAATGGAAAAAATCCGGCCAGCCGGGCATTGATGCGGCACTAAAGCGGTTATTTTCCGGGCGGGTCGATTTTCCGGAGCTGGAAGGGAAGCGCGAAGGCGCGGCCGTACTCCTTGCCTTCAATGCCAGCTATCAGGGTGACCGCGTTCTGGCGGTGATGGCCGGCTTGCTCGGCATGACTTATGCCGCGTTCGAAAACAAGGACGATTTTTACATGCTGGATAGTCTGGATGAGCAGAAGCTCTACAACTGTGCGCGCAACATCGAGATCGCCATCTGGAAACTCTCTTCCTCAAAAATGCCCAACAGCGATGGCGTCAATGAGCTGGTGCTGCTGTCCAACGAGATTGATCCGAATGCCCCCAATTTGAGTTTTGAGCGTGAGTTCGGACGGGTTATCGGCCTGCTCGATTTTCTTTCAAGAGTCGTCGCTGACAAGCAAGGGCGAACCATCACACGTTTTACGCAGAGTGTGGCGACGGCCGTTTTCTTTCCCATTGGTGCATTAAAGTTCTGATGAAATCCATCGTCATTCTTATTTCGGGTCGTGGCAGCAATATGGAGTCGCTGCTGGCGGCGGTGGCTTCCGGTTCCCTGCCGGTGCGCATTGCCGGCGTGCTCGCCAACCGGCCGGATGCGAAAGGGCTGGAGACCGCTTCAGCACAGGGGGTTCCGACTGACGTGGTCGATCATAAGCAGTTTCCCGATCGCGAGGCTTTTGATGCGGCGATGGCTGAGGCGATCGATCGTTTTGCGCCGGATCTGGTGGTGCTCGCCGGGTTTATGCGAATCCTCACCGACGGTTTTGTACGTCGCTACGCGGGGCGGCTGGTGAATATTCACCCCTCGCTGCTGCCGTCTTTCCCCGGTCTGCACACGCATCGCCGGGCGCTTGAAGAAGGCGTGCGGATTCACGGTTGTACGGTGCATTTCGTTACGCCCGCGCTCGATCACGGGCCGGTTATCGTGCAAGCGGCGGTGCCGGTGCTCGATGGTGACGATGAGGCGAGCCTTGCCGCACGCGTGCTGGCGCAGGAACACCAGATCTATCCGCTGGCCGTGCGCTGGTTTGCCGAGGGTCGTCTGCGTTTGGTTGATGGCCGCGTGTTGCTTGACGCCATGCAGGATGCGACGGGTGTGCTGATTGCTCCCGCAGCACGTTAGCCGTGCAAGGCGCGCCATGCCCTTCGCGCTGATTATCGCTTTTGCCGCATCACTGGGCGTGCACGGGCTGGCTTTGTTCGGTACAGATGTTGATTTGTCGACAACGCCTGAGCCGCCAAGAATTCTTGCCGAGTTACTGCCCCCGCCCCGGCCGATGCCGCCGGTGCAGCAGGCAGTGCCTGAGCAGCAAGTGGTCAAGCCGAAACCGTCGCGTCCGAAAGTCGCGCCCGTAGCAAGCGCGTCGCCGGTGCTGGCCATGCCCGAGTCGCCGGAGCTTGCGACAGTCGTTTCAACACCCGTTGCTGATCCGGCAGGGCCACCCGTTGTTGAAGCGGTACCGGTCGAACCACGCCTGCCGGCGCGCGGGATGATTCGTTATCGCGTCGATCGCGGCGATCAGGAGTTTATGGTTGGCGATTCCACGCATGACTGGGAGATCGTTGACGGCACCTACCGCATCACTTCCGTCAGCGAAACGAACGGCCTGGTCGCCTTGTTCAAGCCGGTGCGCATCGAACTGGAGAGCCGTGGACGACTGACTGCCGAAGGCCTGCAGCCCGAGCACTTTATGATTCGACGCGGTGGGCGTGATACCAGGGAGAAGGCCGAATTCGACTGGGTGCAGATGCAGGTGCAAGTGGGTAATTCAGCTGTGCAGCCGTTGGCCCGTGGCGCGCAAGACCTGCTCTCTTTTTACTATCAGTTGGGTTATTTGCCGCATCCGGAAGCGGGCGGTACGCTGCCGATTGCCACCGGCAAAAAGTATCTGTCTTATCGCTTTGAACCGCTGGGTGATGAGATTGTCGAGACGCCGGCAGGTTCTTTACGCACTTTGCACCTGCGCGTGAAGGACGATACGACGACCGAACTCTGGTTAGCCTACGACTATTTGCTGCTGCCGGTTAAAATCCGGCATCTTGACCGTAAGGGCGATAGTTTCGTCCAGGTCGCCACTGAAATTAGACTGAGTAAAGAATAATGCGTTTTACCCCTGCCCTGTTTGCTCATACCGAAGCCGCACTCTCTGAATTGCTGCGTTCGACTTTTCCTGCGGATCTGGTGGTTTCCCGCTACTTCCGCCAGCATCGCGAGCTCGGGCACGCTGATCGCGGCTTCGTTGCAGAAACGGTGTTTACTGTGCTGCGTCGCAAGCGATCGCTGTCGGCACGTTGCGGTGATGACGTCACTTCGCGGCGCTTGCTGCTCGCCACGCTCGCCTGCATTCAGGGCTTGAACCGGCGTGAGCTGGATGTCGTGCTCAACGAGGTCGAGGGTAAGTGGTTGTCACATGCCAAGGCAGTCAAGCTGGAGGATTTGCCGCCAGCGGTACGCTGTGACTTGCCGGATTGGCTCTATGAGGCGCTGGTGGCGCAGTTTGGCGCGGCTGAAGTGGAGCCGCTGGCGGTCGGGCTCAATCAGTCGGCACCGCTCGATCTGCGCGTCAATCTGCTGAAAGCCGAGCGTAAGGACGTGCTGGCGCGTCTACTGGCGGATGGTCTGGCGGCTGAGGCGTGTCCCTATTCGCCAATCGGCATCCGTCTGGTCGGTAAACCGGCGCTGTCTAAATATCCCCTGTTCATCGACGGGCGTATTGAAGTGCAGGACGAGGGCAGCCAGCTGCTCGGCTTTCTGCTGCAGCCAAAACGTGGCGAGATGGTCGCCGATTTTTGTGCCGGCGCCGGCGGCAAGACGCTGCTGCTCGGCGCTTTGATGCGCTCGCAAGGCAGGCTCTATGCTTTCGATGTGGCCGAAAAACGCCTCGCCAAACTGAAGCCGCGTCTGGCGCGCTCGGGTTTGTCGAACGTGCATCCGGTGCGCATCGAGTCCGAGAACGATATCAAGATCAAGCGGCTGGCCGGCAAGCTTGATCGCGTGCTGGTTGATGCGCCGTGTTCCGGTCTCGGCACGCTGCGCCGCAATCCTGATCTGAAGTGGCGGCAAACGCCCGAGGCTGTGGCCGAGCTGACCGTCAAGCAAAGCGCCATCCTGCATGCCGCTTCCGGATTGGTGAAAAAAGGCGGGCGTCTGGTTTACGCGACCTGCAGCTTGCTCGATGCGGAAAATGAGGCGGTGGTTTCTGCTTTTCTGGCGAAACATCCGGAGTTTGTTTCCTTGTCGGCTGAAGAGGTGTTGCGCAAGCAGGATATTGAAATTTCGTGCGGCGAGCGCCTGCGGTTGTTGCCGCACCAGCATGGGACCGATGGCTTTTTTGCGGCGGTGATGGAGCGTCAATGAACGAGAAGCAGATGTTCGCGCTGCTCAATGATCTATGGCGTGATTTTCAGCAGCCGGGTTTTCTCTGGCAGGCGCTGGCCCTCTGCCTGAGTCTTGGGCTTGGCTGGTGGCTGTCACGGCGTCTGCGTCAGCATAACAAGGCGCAGCCGGGCGCTGAGCGCAGTGCGCTGCAGACATTTGGTGCCGATAGCCTGAAGCGTCTCGCCTTCCCGCTGCTGTCGCTGGTTTTTGTGCTGATTCTGCGCAAAGCGCTGAAATTCGGACACTGGAGTCCTGTCAGCCTGCTTGACCTTGCCGTACCCTTGCTCTTGTCGCTGGCGCTGGTGCGTGCAACCCTGTACGTCTTGCGTCGTGCTTTTTCGCCCAGCGGTTGGTTGGCAACTTCCGAGCGCTTTATCGCCCTCAGCATCTGGCTTTGCCTCGCGCTCTATATCACCGGTTTTTCAGATCCCCTGATCGAGTCGCTGGAACAAGTCAGCTTTCACGTTGGCAAACAGAAGCTCGATCTGTGGTTGCTATTGAACGGGGTGGTGACGGTTTTTGCCACGGTACTCGTCGCTCTTTGGCTTGCCGGCCTGATCGAGAGCCGGTTGATGGCTGCCGCGCATCTGGATTCGAGCGTGCGTGTGGTTGTCGGGCGGCTGGCCAAGGCGATTCTTTCGGTAATTGCCCTGTTGCTCAGTCTGTCGCTGGTCGGTATTGATGTGACGGCGCTGTCGGTTTTTGGTGGTGCGCTGGCCGTTGGTCTTGGTTTCGGCTTGCAGAAGATCGCCAGTAATTACGTCAGCGGCTTCATTATTCTGCTCGACCGTTCGATTCGTATTGGCAACGTGGTCTCTGTTGATCCGACAACTTCCGGTGTCGTCATGCAGATCACCACGCGCTACACCGTGCTGCGCACGATGGCCGGTACCGATGTGATCATCCCCAATGAGTATCTGGTGGCCAACATCGTGCGCAACCAGTCCTTTGCCGATACGCAGGTACGTATCGTGCTGCCGGTGCAGGTGGCTTACAGCACCGATCTTGATAAAGCGATGCGCCTGATGGAGGAGCTTGCGCTGGCGCAGCCAAGAGTGTTGGCCGATCCGGCACCTAAAACCTTGTTGATGACTTTTGCCGACAACGGTATCAATCTCGAACTCGGTTTCTGGATTGCCGACCCGCAAGAAGGTACAGGGGTCGTTCGCTCCGATATCAACCTCGCTATCTGGCGTGCTTTCCGTGAAAACGGTATTGAAATTCCCTTCCCACAACGCGAGGTCCGTCTGATTCCTGAAGCTTCTCCGGTAGCGTAGGGAGCAGCAAGCGGACGAAAAAAATCCCGCACCGGTGACGGCGCGGGATCCAAAACCCGTCGTTGGAGACGGGTATCA
>JBIJCY010000186.1:0-5784 GCA_044344385.1 Rhodocyclaceae bacterium
TTCGCGTAATTTGATGATCATCATTACGGCCAAACAGATCAACCCGAATATCCGTGTGGTGGCGCGCGCACAGGAAACACGTAACGTCGAAAAGATGCGCAAGGCCGGTGCGGACGAGATCATCTGCCCGGATTTCACGGGTGGCATGCGTATGGCGTCGGCCATGGTGCGTCCGCACGTGGTTGGATTTCTCGATGAAATGCTCAAGTCTGAAAAGCATCTGCGGGTCGATGAGGTTACCGTTCCGGCGGGCTTTCCAACAACCCGGCTGGGCGACTTGCGTGTGCGTAGCATCGATTACATACTGCTCGCCGTACGTGCAGAAGGCGACTGGGCTTTCAACCCGACGGATGACTACCTGCTCTCTGCCGGCAATGTCGTCATTGCCATGGCCAGCCCGGCGGGGCGTGCCCAGATCGAGATGCATCTGCGCGATCAGATCGGGTAAACGGCGTTTATTCAATGGCCGAAGCGCGCCGGACTGTCGACGGATTCGCGGCTGGGGCGATGTTTCTCTTGTGCATCATCTGGGGGCTGCAGCAGGTGGCGATCAAGCTTGCCGCACCCGATATCTCGCCGATCATGCAACTTGCATTGCGCTCAGCAATCTCTGCGTTGCTGGTTACGCTACTCATGGCGTCGCGCAGTATTCGAATTTTCGTCGCCGACGGCACGCTTCGTCCTGGCTTGCTGGCGGGTAGCCTGTTTGCGCTGGAATTTGTTTTCATCGCCGAAGGCTTGCGTCTGACCAGTGCGTCGCACATGGTCGTTTTCCTCTACACGGCACCTGTTTTTACAGCGCTTGGATTGCAGGCACTGATTCCGGCCGAGCGTTTGCGCCCTCTGCAGTGGCTCGGCATCGCTGTCGCCTTTGGCGGCATTGTCGTCGCCTTCCTTGGTGGCGCAATTGGTGCTGAGGTTAGTGCCGATATGCTGATCGGCGATGCGTTGGGGATCCTGGCCGGGGCCGCGTGGGGTGCCACAACGGTGGTGGTGCGTACCACGGCGCTCTCTGAAGCGGCGCCGACGCGGACCTTGCTTTATCAGCTGGTTGCCGGGTTTGTCCTGATGCTGGCGTATGCGGCAGCGAGCGGGCAGGCGACACAGATCTCGATGACGCCTGTCGCGTGGATGAGTCTGTTGTTCAACGGCGTGATTGTTTCTTTCGTCAGCTACCTCGCCTGGTTCTCCCTGTTGCAGCGTTACCTGGCCTCGCGTCTGGTAGTTTTTTCATTCATGACGCCACTTTTTGGCGTGAGCTTTGGCGTAATCCTGCTGGATGATCCGATGAGCCTTCATTTCGCCGTCGGCGCCTTGTTTGTACTGTTTGGTATATTCCTGGTCAGCGGCGCGCATCTGTTGCAGCGAAAAATCAGTCATCAATGAACATGATTTTTCAGCTACTCAAGGCCTGCGCCGGTACTTTGTGAAATCCGGCGGGCGTTTTTCAAGCCAGGCATTGCGCCCTTCCTGCCCTTCTTCGGTCATGTAAAACAGGCCCGTGGCGTTGCCGGCCAGTTCCTGAATGCCGGCCAGGCCGTCGGTATCCGCGTTGAAGCCGGCCTTGATCATGCGCAGTGCCATGGGCGAGAGTTGGAGCATTTCCCGGCACCATTGCACGGTTTCTTCTTCCAGCGCGGCGAGCGGTACGACGGTGTTTACAAGGCCCATTTCGAGTGCGGCCTGCGCGTCGTACTGGCGGCAGAGCAGCCAGATTTCCTTGGCTTTCTTCATACCGACCGTGCGTGCCATCAGGCCGGCGCCAAGGCCGGCGTCGAAGCTGCCGACGCGCGGGCCGGTCTGGCCGAAGCGTGCGTTGTCGGCGGCAATCGTCAGGTCGCAAACCAGATGCAGGACATGGCCGCCGCCGATGGCGTAGCCGGCGACCATGGCGACCACCGGTTTCGGGCAACGGCGGATCTGCATCTGCAGGTCGAGTACGTTGAGGTGCGGCGTGCCGCGTTCATCATGGTAACCACCGTCGTCGCCGCGCACCGTTTGGTCTCCACCCGAGCAGAATGCTGCATCGCCGGCGCCGGTGAGGATAATGACGCCGACCTCGGGGTCGAACTGGGCCTTGTGCATGGCGTCGATCAATTGCGTGATGGTTTCCGGGCGGAAGGCGTTGTGTTTCTCCGGGCGATTGATCGCGATGCGGGCAATACCCTCAGCGAAATCGCAGGTGATGTCGGTATATTCGGTGCGTGTTTGCCAGTCGATTGCGGAGCGGATCATGTCGGATTGTCTCAACGAAGGGTGATGGCGGGCAGTATAGCTGCAGGCAATTCTCGATGCGTGAGTGAATGAGGGTGGCGCAACCGGGGCAGAGTGATGCAAACTAGCGCTAATGATGTTCAGGACGGGGGGGCGCAGATGCACCGCAGGATACTGACAGGCGAGCGATTGGTGGCAGTTTTTCTCTGCGGCTGCGTGCTGTTCAATTATCCGGTGCTTTCGCTTTTTGATCGCGGCGCTGTTTTTTTCGGCATTCCGGTCATTTATGCCTACGTCTTTGCTGCCTGGGCCGGCCTGATCGCCGTCATGGCCTGGGTCATTGAACGTCGTATTGAGTAGGTGAGATTGATGCTCAACGCCCCGGTTATCATCGCCGTCTCGTTGCTCTATCTGGGCTTGCTGTTTGCGGTTGCCTGGTGGGGCGACAAACGCGCCGATCAGGGGCGCTCGATCATCGCCAGCCCGACCATCTATGCGCTGTCGATGGCCGTCTATTGCACCACCTGGACTTTCTACGGCAGTGTCGGGCGGGCTGCGGTTTCCGGTATCGGCTTCCTGCCGATTTATCTCGGTCCGACGTTGGTCATGGCGCTTGGCTGGTTCCTGCTGCTCAAGATGATCCGCACCGCCAAGGCCAATCGCATCACGTCGATTGCGGACTTCATTTCGTCACGTTACGGCAAGAGCCATTTGCTCGGTGGTCTGGTGACGGTGATCGCCGTGCTGGGTATTGTTCCCTATATCGCTCTGCAACTTAAAGCCGTGTCGAGCAGTGTCAGCCTGCTGATGCATTATCCGGAGATCGTCATGCCGCATCGCAGTGCGACGCTGCCGGTGTTTGCCGACATGAGTTTTTATATCGCGCTGATTCTTGCCGCCTTCACCATCCTGTTTGGTACCCGGCATCTCGATGCCACCGAGCGCCACGAAGGCATGGTAGCGGCGATTGCCCTGGAATCGGTGGTCAAGCTCGTGGCATTTCTGTCGGTCGGCCTGTTTGTTACCTACGGGATCTACGATGGTTTTGCCGACATCTTTCAGCGCGTTGCCGATGATGCCAGCCTGCGCCGATTGACCAGCGCCATTCCCTCAGGGCAGGGCTACACCGGCTGGTTTTCACTGACCTTGTTGGCCGCCATGGCGATTCTTTTTCTGCCGCGCCAGTTCCAGATTGGGGTGGTCGAGAACGTCAATGAGGCGCATCTCAAGCGTGCCGCCTGGTTGTTTCCGCTCTACCTGCTGCTGATCAATATTTTTGTGTTGCCGATTGCCCTTGGCGGCCTGTTGCATTTTTCGGGGCAGGGCGTTGATGCCGATACCTTTGTGCTGACCTTGCCCATGGCGCAGCGTCAGGAGGGGCTGGCGTTGCTGGTGTTCATTGGTGGCCTGTCTGCAGCAACCGGCATGGTCATTGTTGAAACGATCGCCTTGTCGACGATGGTCTGCAACGATCTGGTGATGCCGATCCTGTTGCGTTTGCGCGGGCTGGCGCTGAGCGAGTCGAAGGACCTTTCGCGCTTGTTGCTGGGTATCCGCCGTGGCGCGATTCTGGTGATTTTGCTGCTCGGCTATCTCTATTTTCGTCTGGCCGGCGAGGCGTATGCGCTGGTTTCCATCGGCCTGATCAGTTTCTCGGCTGTCGCCCAGTTTGCCCCAGCCATGATCGGCGGCATGTACTGGCGTGGTGGTACGCGTGGTGGTGCGCTGGCCGGGCTGTCTGCCGGTTTCCTGGTATGGGCCTACACCCTGCTGTTGCCTTCGTTTGCCAAGTCGGGCTGGTTGCCTGCGGACTTCCTGACACAAGGTTTGTTTGGTTTTGAGTTGTTGCGGCCGCAACAACTTTTTGGACTGGCCGGCCTTGATGAAATTTCGCACTGCCTGTTCTGGAGTTCCTTTGCCAATATCGGCGCCTATATCGGGGTTTCCCTGTTGCGTCGGCCGACTGCCGCCGAGGCCAGTCAGGCGACGCTGTTTGTCGACGCACTCAAACATACGCGGCCGGTCGGTGCGGCGCTCTGGCGCGGTCGTGCCGAAGTGGCTGACCTGCTGGCGCTGGTCGGGCGTTTTCTTGGCCCGCAACGTGCCGAGGCATCGTTTGCGGCCTATGCGCGCAGTCACAGTGGCAGTGCAGTCGAGTCGCTGGAGGCCGACGCAGATCTGGTGCATTTTGCCGAGTCGCTGCTGGCCGGTGCCATTGGCAGCGCATCGGCACGTGTGATGGTGGCCTCGGTGGCCAAGGAGGAGCCGCTCAGTCTTTCCGAGGTCATGAATATTCTCGATGAGGCTTCTCAGTTGCGCAGCTACAGTCGTGAACTGGAGCGCAAATCACGCGAGTTGACGGCGGCAACTCGCGATCTCAAGGCCGCCAATGATCGTCTGCAGGAACTCGATCGCGTCAAGGACGACATCATGTCTTCTGTGACGCACGAATTGCGTACGCCCCTAACCTCAATTCGCGCCTTTGCCGAATTGTTGCGCGAGGATCCGAAAATGCATCTCGCCGACCGCGAGCGCTTTTTATCGATCATTGTCAGCGAGACTGAACGTCTTGCCCGCCTGATCAACCAGACCCTCGACCTGGCTAAAATCGAGTCGGGCAATGCCGACTGGCGCGGTAGCGAGCTCGATTTGAAGGAGGTCGTCGAACAGGCGGTCCTGGCAACCAGCCAGCTTTTCAACGAGAAGAACGCGCGTGTCGAACTGGATCTGCCGGGCAGGTTGCCGCTGATTCTGGCCGACCGCGATCGCCTGATTCAGGTAATGTTGAACCTGCTGTCGAATGCGATAAAGTTTCTCGAACCGGATACCGGCTGGGTGAAGGTCAGTTTGCATGCCCAGCCGAATGAGCTGGTGGTGAGTGTTGCTGATAATGGCCCGGGAATCCGTGTTGAGGATCAACAGATCATATTTGAAAAGTTTCGCCAGGTTGGCGATACGATGACCGACAAGCCGGCCGGGACGGGGCTTGGATTACCCATCAGTCGTCGCATTGTTGAGCATTTTGGTGGCAAGCTATGGGTAGAAAGTGTGCCGGGAGAAGGCGCAACTTTCCTTTTTTCTCTTCCTCTGGCGCGGACTGAAAAAACAGAACATGATGGAGCAGCAACCGTCCAATAGAGTATCTGAACCGGAAAAATGGTGACAAAAACGATGACCAAAAAAGTGCTGATTGCTGACGATGAACAGAATATCGTCATTTCTCTTGAGTTTTTACTGCGCCGTGAAGGTTTTGAGGTGCTTATTGCCAGTGATGGCGAAGAGGCGTTGACCAAACTGCGCGCTGAAAAGCCCGATCTCGTCTTGCTTGACGTGATGATGCCGAAGATGAATGGTTTCGATGTCTGCCAGGCGATACGTGCCGACCCCGACTTGGCCAATATGCGCGTGCTGATGCTGACTGCCAAAGGGCGCGAAGCCGAGGTGAGCAAAGGTCTTGGGCTGGGTGCTGATGCCTATATGACCAAACCTTTTTCGACCAAGGAGCTGGTCGTTCAGGTTCGCACCTTGCTGGGTCTGTAAATGACGCCCGCACGCAAACTTGCGCTGGCG
>JBIJCY010000187.1:0-5783 GCA_044344385.1 Rhodocyclaceae bacterium
GTGGCGGCATGATTCTGGTGGCCAACAACCCGCATGGCGGTGAGCATCTACAGGAGCTGTTGGCCGGCCAGATACTGTGGGTGGGTTACGCCCAGCTCGTGCCGGTTGCCGTGCTGACGGCGGTCATTCTCGGACTGTGGTTTTACTTCGGACAGCGTCTCGGACGCTTCGGCTTTTACGGGCTGTTTGCATTTGCCGTCACCGCGTCCGTACAGCTGGTTGGCGTCTATCTGGTGTTTGCCAGCCTGATCATTCCGGCACTGGCCTGTCGCAATCATGCGCCGCACCGGCGTATTATTGCCGCTTACGGCGTGGGGGCGGCAGGCTACTTTCTCGGTCTCGCGCTATCGACGTTATTCGACCTGCCATCGGGCCCCGTCGTGGTATGGACACTGGCGCTGGCCGGAATGACGATTCACCGGTCGAAAGCATCACCCGCAGCGTAAACCCGGAGGTAATACGCTATGACAACGAGACTGCAGGCGCTTCTCGCAAACTCGCCGACAATCCTCGGCGAAGGCGCTGTCATCGAACGTTTACGCCGTTCTCCGGGCATTTTGCTGGACGACCATGTGGTCAATTCGGCGCTGATTTACGAGGACGTTAGCCGCACTGCGCTGGCGGCGATCTACCGCCAGTATCTTGAGATCGGTCAGCGCTACAGGCTGCCGTTGCTGCTGTCGACGCCGACCTGGCGCGCCAGCCGCGAGCGCATCGCAGCGGCCGGGCTGGCCGGTCGTGACCTGAACGGCGACAACAGCCGTTTTCTTGCCGAACTGCGCGACAGTTACGGCGACTATGCGCAGCAAGTAGCGCTCTGCGGGCTGATGAGTTGTCGTGGCGACGCCTACAAACCCGACGAGGCAATGAGTGCCGATGCCGCTGCCGAATTCCACGCTTGGCAAGCTGACGCGCTGGCCGCTGCCGGTGTCGATTTTCTGCTCGCCGCGACGCTTCCCGCACTCAGCGAAGCAATCGGGCTGGCGCAGGCGCAGGCTGCCACCGGGCTGCCCTACGTCATCAGCTTTGTCGCCCGCCCAACCGGCACCCTGCTCGACGACACGCCGCTCGACACGGCCATCGCCACCATCGACTCAGCCGTTACGCCACGTCCGCTGGCCTACCTGGTCAACTGCACGCACGCCTCGATTTTCCGCAGCGCCCTGCTCGACGAGCGCAATTCATCAACGCTGGTCAGGGAACGGGTGATTGGCCTGCTCGCCAACACTGCCGCGCTCAGCCCGGAAGAGCTGAACGAAAGCGTAGCGCTGATCGAAGAAGCGCCGGAGGTTTTCGGCAACAGCGTGGCCGCACTGCGCGAGGAGTTGGGCATGAAAGTATTGGGCGGCTGTTGCGGCACCGATGAACGGCATATCGAGAGCCTGGCGCGCAAACTTTCACAAGAATAGAGGCAACGGTGCCATCCCTGAAAATCAGACCTCGACGAACAGATCCGGCTTGAAACCGTGCAGCTCCTGCGGCGATTTTCCGCCACAGTGATCGGTGTAACCCAGCGCATTGCACACCACGCGCGTCTGGTTGATGACGTAATCGAAAGTGGCATGCGTGTGGCCGTGCACCCATAGATCGGCTTTGCTGTCGGCAAGCATCTGTTCGAGATTGCTGGCAAAACAGGGCGACAGAAGATCCTTCGCATAGCGCTTTTCGACCGACTGAAACGAAGGGGCGTGGTGCGTGACAACGACGAGCGGACCATCAAACGGCTCATCGAGACATTCCTTGATGTAATCGCGGGACAGTCGGTGCAGATTGGCGCTGTCTTCGGGCGTCAGCAGCCGCGACAAGCCAAAAAATTTCAGCGCCGGATGGGTGTATGCCAGCTTGATTCTTTTGAAATCGGGCATCGAATGCCTCGCCTGAACGAGCGCAGCCCGATAGTGTTCAGCGCCGAAAAGCTGCAGATCGGTAAACAGGGAAGCACCGACAAACCGGACGCCATCTATCACGACCGCATCGTTTTCAAGGAAGTCGATACCGTGGCGCTCACCCAGTACGCGCATCTTCTTCACCAGAGCATGCCACTCGCAGCCCCACGCGTCATGGTTGCCAGCCACCATCACAATGCGCTTGCCCTTGAAATGCTCGGCCGCCCACGGAAAAGACTGCTCCGGGCGACCAATGTCTCCGGCAAGAACGACCACATCGGCGTCAATTTGCGCCGGCACGTAGGATTCCCGGCAGCATTCGTTATGGGTGTCGCTAAGAATCTGTATTTTCATTTTTGCAGACAGACGCATCGAGCATCGTGGAGGAACTGCTCTGCAGCATAGCAGCAAGCGTGCCGCGATCAATGTCTGCCGGGACAGCGCCGCCGTATTGTTCGGTCCTGGGTTAGACCGCCGTCTGCATCAGCGAAAATTCTCGGGAACGATGCCATGCCGGACGAGCTTGTCGTAAAGCGTCTTCTTCGGTATTTGCAATACATCTGCGGCGGCGGCGACACTGCCCTGCGCCATGCGCAAGGCAACTTCGATAAATCCCTTTTCAGCCTGATCCACCCGCGCCACCAACGACTGCGCCGGATCGACGGTGCCCGCGACAACAGGCAATCCATCAGGCAGACCCAGACAGCAGCGATCGGCGGCATTCTTCAGTTCCCGGACATTGCCCGGCCAGTCATAAGCCTGCCAGCGCACCAGATCACCGGCTGACCATTCGAGCAACGGCTTGCCATAGCGCTGCGCCGCCTGGCGCAGGAAAAAGGCCATGAGCAGCGGAACATCCTCGCGCCGTTCGCGCAGCGATGGCAGTTCGATACTGGCGACGTTAAGCCGGTAAAAAAGGTCGGCACGAAAGCCGCCAGACGCGGACAATTGCTGCAGATCGGCCTTGGAGGCAGCAAGCACGCGGCAATCGACAGGCACCACGGCGTTGCCGCCAAGACGCTCGACAACGCGCTCCTGCAACACACGCAGCAACTTGGCCTGCAGATTGAGCGGCATCGATTCGATTTCGTCGAGAAACAGCGTGCCACCGTTGGCGTACTCGATCTTGCCGATGCGCCGCTTGCCCGCGCCGGTAAAGGCGCCGACTTCGTGGCCAAACAGCTCACTCTCGAAAACGCTCTCGGGTAATGCCGCGCAGTTGATCGCCACGAAAGGGCCACGCCGGCCGCTCGTCGCGTGGATGGCACGCGCCACCACCTCTTTGCCAGAGCCGGTTTCGCCGTTGATCAGGATATCGACACCGGTTGGCGCCAGCGCACCAATCAGCCGGCGCACGCCCTGCATGCCGGACGACTGGCCGATCACCGGCATCTCACCCTGCTCCTCCAGACGCTCGCGCAGACGACGATTTTCGAGCAACAAGCTGCGTTTTTCCAGCGCACTGCGCACGACACTGACCAGTCGTTCCGAAGAAAACGGCTTTTCGACGAAGTCATGCGCGCCGAGCCGCATCGCTTCAACGGCCATGGCCACATCACCGTGCCCGGTGACCAGCACCACCGGCAATTCGCGGTCGCGTTGCCGCATCTCGCGCAGCACCGCCAGGCCGTCGCGCCCCGGCAGGCGCACGTCGGTGACGACTGCACCGGGCAGGCAGCCGGCGAGCGCGGCAAAGGCCGATTCGGCGTCAGCAAAGGCGCGTACCGGAATATTGGCAATCGACAAGGCCTGCGCGCAACCCTTGCGCACGACGGCGTCGTCTTCGATCAGGAAAACCGGGTAGTCATCATCCGGTGCGGCGGCTGGCAGATCATTCGGCAATGGCACTCTCCTTGGCGGACGTGTTGATTCTGAAAAACTCGAGTTTCAACCACGGCGACACGGCGGGCAGCGCGAAGCCTCCCCTCGGGGGGCGGCGAAAAAACAGAGCCAAGACATCAAACCCATCAAAACTGACGACTCTCGCCGTGCCCGCCGTGTCGCCGTGGTTAACCGCATTTTCAAAATTCACTCCTTCGGGCAAGCATCAAGCAGAACAGAAAATTCAGCACCGCCACCTTCGGCATTACGGGCTTCAAGCTGCCCGCCAAAACTTTCGACAATGGCCAGCGAGATGGCGAGGCCAAGACCCAGCCCCTCGCCGATCGGCTTGGTTGTATAGAAGGGTTCAAACAAATGCGGCAACACGGCCTCGGGAATGCCCGGCCCGTGATCGCGCACAGCAATACGCACGCGCTGCTGGTCAGCGTCGGCATAGCCGGCGGTAACCGTCAGTAGCGGCTCGTCGGCAAGGTCGCCGGCCATCGCATCCAGCCCGTTGCGCAGCAGGTTGACCAGCACCTGTTCGATACGCACCGTCTCGGCGAAAATACATAGCGTGTCTGCAATTGGCTCAATTTCGATGCGCGCGCCGCATCTACCGATCTCGCGCCGACGCGGTTCAATAATAAGCAGTGCGTGCTCGATAGCATTGCGTACGACGACCGGCGATTTCTCGGCCTGCCCCTTGCGTGCGAAGGATTTGAGCTGGGTGATGATGCGCCCGGTACGGCTGATTGTCTGGCTGATCAGTTCGAGATTTTCGCGAGCTTCGTCGAGCCGGCCGAGGTCAATCAGCGCCACCGCATTGTCCGACAGGGTATGCAGTGCGGCGAGCGGCTGGTTGAGTTCGTGCGTAATGCCGGCGGCCATCTGCCCGAGTACCGCAAGCTTGCCGGCCTGCACGGCATCGTCGCGCGTTTCGCGCAGAATGGCCTCGGTGCGCTTGAGTGAGTCGAGTTTGCCGGAAAGATCGGCGGTGCGCTCGGCGATGCGTTGTTCAAGTTCGGCGTGCGCGGCACGCAAGGTCTTGTCGGCAGCCAGCAGCTCAGTGCGACGGCGGCGGCGCAGCCGGTAATAGACAACAATCACAATCAGGAAGGCTGCGGCAAACCCGGCGGCGACGCCGGCGCCGCGCGCCGCACGCTCGGCTTCCCCCGGACTGGCCAGCAGCACCAGCCGCCAGCCTTGCCGGCCGACGTTGCGCGACTGCAAAAACAGTCGCTCGGTTTGTTGTTGCGGCAGGGTGATTTGCACCAGCGACGTGCTGTCCGCCAGATACTCACCGGCGATCAGCGGCGCCAGCGGGTGCTCGGCATACTGGCGCGTCTCGGCCAGCCGCGCGCGCGCCGCAGCGTCAAGCGGTGCCAGCGTGTGATAGCGCCACTCAGGGCGCGACGCAAGAAAAACCACGCCATCCGCATCGGCCAACAGGACGCGGTCACCACTGCGCGCCAGCGCCTGCTCAAAGGCGTCGAGGCTGACCTTGATCGCCACCGCGCCGACAATGCGTTCTTTCAGCCGCAGCGGCGCAGCAAGAAAATAACCGGCCTCGCCGGTGGTCGCTCCGATGCCGTAAAAGCGCCCGAGGCGACCATTGATCGTTTCGCGGAAATACGGTCGATAGGCGTAATTCTGTCCAACAAAAGAGCGCGGCAAATTCCAGTTGCTCGCCGCCAACGTTTCGCCCTTGAGGTCGATCAGATAGGCAGCGGCAAGTGCGGCGTCGCCCTGCACGGTTTCCAGGTAATGATTGGCGGCCTTGCGTCGTGCAGGGTCGCTGGGCTTGTCGAGCAGATCGGCCAGATCGCGCTCAAGGGCGAGCAGCCAGGGCAGCGCCTCGTAGCGATCCAGCGCACCTTCAAGTGAAACGGCGTAAAACTCCAGGCGCTGCGCCGCATTCTTGCGCTCGCCTTCAAGGTAACTGCCGAGAAACAGACGATGCACCGCCCAGCCGACGAGCAGGCAGGCAAACAGCGCCAGCCCGATAGGCAGTACGGAACGGTGGCGCGGCGATCGGCGAGTCATCGGCATTCGCCTATCGTAACCAAAAATCCC
>JBIJCY010000188.1:0-5759 GCA_044344385.1 Rhodocyclaceae bacterium
GCATTTGCGCTATTGGTCGCGCGCGTCACCAGCAATCGCGCCTGCGGACGCGGGTTTTGGCTGCCGTCTCTTCTTGTCTTGGCTGTTGGCGGTGCGCTGCTGGCACTGGGCGCCGCCTGGTTCAAGGCACCGGGCGTGGAATTTCCAGAACAGTTGCAATGGTGGCCTGGCCTGCTGTTGATGCTGCTCGCCGGCGGCGCGTATTTCGTCGGTCGGCAGTCTGTCAGGCCATTGCTGGCGCTGGCTTTTCTGGGGGCCGCCTTGTCTGCCCTGTTGCAACTGGGCTTGGCCAGGGCGCTATATCCCGCTTACGATGTGCGTCCGATTTCAATTGCCATCAGTCAGGCTCAGGCCAGCGGCCATGTCGTTGCGCACGCCGGTGAGTACGACGATCAGTATCATTTTTCCGGCCGTTTGCGCGCACCGCTGGTGCTGCTGGACGGTGATGCGGCGGTTAAAGCCTGGCTTGGCAGCCACCCGCAGGGTTATGTCGTTATTTATCGTAAAAGCATGAAATCCTTGCAAGGGGTCAGCGCAGTCGCAGCGCAACAGTATCTCGGCGGTGCTGTTGCGCTGCTGGATGCTTCTACAGCCCTGGCCCTGCTGGCAAGACCAAACATCTGATCCGTTTCAGGATCGAACTGGCCGTTTATCGGGAGCGTTTGATGAAAATAAGCATTGTTGGAACCGGCTATGTTGGCCTCGTAAGCGGCACCTGTCTTGCCGACGTGGGCAATGACGTGCTTTGCCTTGACCTTGATCCGGCAAAAATCCGTATTCTCGAAGAGGGCGGAATCCCGATCTACGAACCGGGTTTGCAGGAGATGGTCCGGCGCAACGTTGCTGCCGGTCGCTTGCATTTCACCACGGATATTGAAAAAGCAGTCCGCCATGGCAGCGTGCAGTTTATTGCTGTGGGCACGCCGCCCGATGAAGACGGCTCGGCTGATCTGCAATATGTTTTGGCTGCGGCGCGCAGTATCGGGCGGTTGATGACCGAGTACAAGGTGGTTGTCGATAAAAGTACCGTCCCGGTGGGTACCGCCGACAAGGTCAAGGCGGCGATAGCCGATGAACTCGCGAAACGTGGCGTTGATGTGCCCTTCAGCGTGGTTTCCAACCCTGAGTTTCTCAAGGAAGGCGCGGCGGTTGAAGATTTCATGCGGCCTGACCGCATCGTTGTTGGTGCCGAAGATGAGAAGGCGATCCAACTCATGCGGGCGCTCTATACGCCATTTCAGCGCAACCACGAACGCCTGATCATTACCGACGTCAAGAGCGCCGAACTCACCAAATATGCCGCCAATGCGATGCTGGCAACGCGTATCAGCTTCATGAACGAACTGGCGAATCTCGCAGAGAAGTTGGGTGCTGACATCGAAATGGTTCGCCAAGGCATCGGCTCAGACCCACGCATCGGCTACCATTTCCTATACCCCGGTTGTGGCTACGGAGGGTCCTGTTTTCCCAAAGACGTAAAGGCCCTGATCAAGACCGCCGCTGACGAGGCAGGAATTACCCTCAAGGTGCTGACAGCGGTTGAAGAAGCCAATCGTGCACAGAAACATGTGCTGACAGACAAGGTCAAGAAGCGCTTTGGCAATGATCTCAGTGGCAAGCATTTCGCGCTCTGGGGGCTGGCCTTCAAACCCAATACCGATGACATGCGCGACGCGCCGAGCCGTGAATTGATTGCCGATCTCTTTGCTGCCGGCGCTACCGTGACGGCCTACGATCCGGTGGCCATGCATGAAGCACAGCGCATTTTCGGCAGCGAGAACCGCCTGACCTATTCCGAGAATCCGATGGCTGCTCTTGAGCGTGCGGATGCACTGATCATCGTTACCGAATGGAAAGAATTCCGCAGCCCGGATTTTTCCGCCATCAAGTGCGCGCTAAAAACCCCGGTTGTTTTTGACGGGCGTAATCTTTATCCACCGGCACAGCCGCGAGCGGAAGGGCTTGAGTATTTCCCGATCGGCCGGAACTAACGGCAAGTGGGCCTAAAGCGGGCGCCGTACCGATAGCGCGCCACGCACCTGCCCGGCGACATAACCGGTCGCCCGGTCAAGTGGGTAGTCTCTGTTCAGCGCTGTTTTGAGCTCGGCCGACAGCGAATCGGCCGGGCCGTGACAGACTTGGCAGACCTCGGCAACCGGCAAGGCTTTCATGTAACGGTAGCTGCGCTTGCCGTCCGCTCCGATGACAATCTCGCCAATCTCCAGCGTTTCAGGTTTTGCACCATTGGCCGCGCGGATGTTGAACTCCGCCAGTTGTCGTGCTTCCCACACATCGGGTGTGCCGGTCGCAGCATTGCGTGTTTTCAGGCTGACGCGGTGAATATCCCAACCGGTTTGTTGCTGCATTTCCTGTAACAACTGTGGTGCCTTCTCCTTGCAGACGGCGATGGCAGCGACCGGCCCCTGTTCCTGCACGGCGCTCTGCATCGCCTTGACGACCCTCGGTAGCACCGGCAAAGCCGTCTTGCGCGTTTCGTCAAGCAGTGCGGCGCTGTCTTGAGCAAAGAGCGCTTGTGTTGCGAGCATCAAGGGCAGGGCAAAGGCGAGGGCGGTTTTCATGGCGGGACCAAACGTTAAATTAGATGTTGCTAATATACCATCCGGGCGCGTTTTGTCCCAGGATATTTCCGGGGAAGGGTGAGGGCGGAAATGATCCTCTGGCTTGTTGCATTGTCGGTGATTTGCCGCCATATTGTTAAGGCATGATGACATCTGTCGCAATACCGTTAACCACCCAGTTTTTCATCGCGCGCACAGTTTGCTCTTCGGCCCCGGCATAACCGTGCTGTGAAAACGCTTCGCAAGGACCGCCCCGGCCGGTATCCGATGCATTGACTGTGATCAGCGGCGCGCCTGTTTTCTCGGCATGGCGCCTGGCCTGCCAGAACGGCGTAAATCGGCAGCCGTCATTCGCATGATGAACCCAAAGCATGGGGGCATTGAAATCATCAAAATCCAGCGAGGCCAGACCAAAAGAATTGTTCGAACTGTTAAACAGAGAACTTGTGAAGATCACCTTGATGTTTTCAGAGCTCAATGCCTTGGCGACGAAGTAGGCTGAGACGCTACCTTCGCTGGTCCCGACGATAACGAGCGGAAGCTTCCCGTACTTTTTTTCGATTTCCTGAAACAGTCCACGGATATCTTCGGCATAGCGTGTGCCGGCTCGAAAGCGACCGGTGAATCCTCGCCATTCATCGGTCGGGGCATCTACGGAAAATACGACGGTCTCGCGGTCCAGCCAGTATTTGCGAGTCCGGATAAGAAAATTCCCTTTTAGTGCGAAGGTTTCGGGTGACTCGATCTTCATGATCCCTGGAGAGCCGGGCATCAAGATGATCGAGCGCTTCAGGGTGTCGTGCCCGGCAAGTTCAGTAACCAGTGCCGAGATGCTCCGCTCGGGAAGACTCGCGGTGATGACAGATTCTTTTACGACGTCGTCGGCCTTCGCCTGACCAATAAAAAAAGACAGCAGGCAGAACATCAGTGCAATTGCTCGCCTTGTCGATTGCTTCCATACCAAGGCCGAGAGCCGCCACAAGATCATGGCATTACACTGGCGTTACGCTGCCGGCGCTTCTCGCTCTGCCTTTCGGCAATCAGTTCAATCTCGCCGTCAGCGTTCTGTCGCTCAAGGCGCACGGTGAATCCCCACAGGTGCGCCATGTGGTCGAGTACTGTGGCGTAGTCTTCGCTCAATGGCCGGCGCTGGTGTGTGAAGTGGCGCAGGGTCAGCGAGCGGTCGCCACGCAGGTCGACGTTCCAGATCTGGATGTTCGGTTCGCGGCTGCCGAGGTCGTATTGTTCGGCGAGTTGATGGCGCAAGGCGCGATAGCCTGGTTCATCGTGAATGGCCTGGATCTGCAGCTTGTTGTGCGTGTCGTCGTCGAGCACCGAGAAGAAGCGGAACTCGCGCATCAGGCGTGGTGAAAGGTACTGCGCGATGAAACTTTCGTCCTTGAAATTCTGCATCGCAAAGTCGAAAGTCTCGCGCCAGTCCGAGCCGGCGATGTCGGGAAACCATTCGCGATCTTCTGCCGTCGGCTCCTCGCAGATGCGGCGGATGTCGCGCCACATCGCAAAGCCAAGGGCATAGGGGTTGATGCCGGAATAATGCGGGCTGTTATACGGCGGTTGATAGACGACGTTGGTGTGCGATTGCAGGAATTCGAGCATGAAACCGTCGGAAAGCCGGCCTTCGTCGTAGAGGGTGTTGAGTAGCGTGTAGTGCCAGAATGTCGCCCAGCCCTCGTTCATCACCTGCGTTTGGCGTTGCGGGTAGAAATACTGACCGATCTTGCGCACGATGCGTACGACTTCACGCTGCCAGGGGTCGAGCAAAGGCGCATTTTTCTCGATGAAGTAGAGCAGGTTTTCTTCCGGCTCGCCGGGGAAGCGCGCCTCTTCGCTTGGCTCATCTTCATCCGGGCGTGGCGGCAGCGTGCGCCAAAGATCATTGACCTGCGCCTGCAGATAGTCAGCACGCTCCTGTTGGCGCAAGGTTTCTTTTTCCAGCGACAGGCGTGGTGAGCGCTTGTAGCGGTCAACGCCAACGTTGCCCAGCGCGTGGCAGGCATCGATCAGCTGTTCCACGGCCTCAACGCTGTAGCGCTCTTCGCATTGCGCAATATAGTTGCGCGCGAAAATCAGGTAGTCAACGATGGCATCGGCGCTCGTCCATTGCTTGAACAGGTGATTGCCCTTGAAGAACGAGTTGTGCCCGTAGGCGGCGTGGGCGATGACCAGCGCCTGCATGGGCAGCGTATTTTCGTCCATCAGGTAGGCGATGCACGGATCGGAGTTGATGACGATCTCGTAGGCCAACCCCATCTGGCCGCGCTTGTAGCGGTTTTCGGTGGACAGGAAGTGTTTGCCGAACGACCAGTGGTGGTAATACACCGGCATGCCGATCGAGGCGTAGGCATCCATCATCTGCTCAGCGCTGATTACCTCCAGCACGTGCGGATAGCAGTCGAGCTTGTAGCCTTTGGCGACGCGGCCGATCGCTTCGTCGTATTCGGCAATGGCTTCGAACGTCCACTCCGAGCCGGCTGGTAGCGCCTTGCTTTTGGCGCGAGAAGCGCGCGGTTTGGTGGCCATGATCGTTCTCCTAGGCCCGTCGCTTGAAGAGTTCGCGGAATACCGGGTAAATGTCGGTGACGTCGGCAATGCGCTGCATGGCGAAGTGCTCGGGGTGCGTCGCCTGCAGCTTCTGATATTCGTCCCACAGGTTTTGCGGCGGGCCGTCGGTGATCTCGATGTAGGCGAAATACTGGGTGAGTGGCAGCAGTGACGATTCAAGCAGTTCCCTACAATGCGGTGAGTCGTCGTTCCAGTTGTCACCGTCGGAAGCCTGAGCGCCGTAGATGTTCCATAGATTGCTCGGATAGCGTGCGACGACGATGTCGCGCATCAATTCCAGTGCGCTCGAAACAACAGTGCCACCCGATTCACGCGAGGTGAAAAAATCATCTTCGTCCACCTCGGAGGCGACCGTGTGATGGCGGATGAACACCACTTCGATGTGTTCGTAGTTGCGCGTCAGGAAGAGGTAAAGCAACATGAAAAAACGCTTGGCGATATTCTTGCGCCCCTCGTCCATCGAGCCGGACACGTCAAGCAGGCAGAACATCACCGCCTGCGTTGTCGGCACCGCAACGCGGACGCGGTTGTTGTAACGAAGATCAAAGGTGTCGATAAAAGGCAGCGCCTCGATTTTCGCGCGTAGCTTGGCAATCT
>JBIJCY010000189.1:0-5729 GCA_044344385.1 Rhodocyclaceae bacterium
TGATCTCCATTTTTTCCGGCATGGTGCGCTTGTTCTTGGTCGTGGTGTAGAAGTGACCGGTACCAGCGGTTGACTCCAGCTTGATCTTTTCACGCATGGCTGCAGCTCCTTATCAGATCTCGCCGCGAGCGCGCAGATCTGCGAGCACAACGTCGATACCGTTTTTGTCGATGGTGCGCAGACCCGCGTTGGATACGCGCAGGCGCACCCAGTGGTTTTCGCTCTCAACCCAGAAACGGCGGTACTGCAGATTCGGGAGGAAGCGGCGCTTCGTTCTATTGTTGGCGTGGGAAACATTGTTCCCAACCATCGGGCCCTTACCCGTTACTTGGCAGACACGCGCCATGATTGTTGCTCCAGTTGATCTTGGGAAGAAAGGCGGCGATTTTAGCCTAAACAGGCCTGCCTGTTCAAGTACTTTTTACGAATCACGAGATATTGAGCGTTACAACAAGCCCCGTTCGGCGAAAGACAGCGGTGTCGACTGTCCGGCAACAATGAAGTGATCAAGCACCCGGACATCAACCAAAGCCAGTGCCTGCTTGAGTTCGCGCGTCAGCAGTTCGTCGGCCCGCGACGGCTCGCACAAGCCGGAAGGATGGTTGTGTGCCAGAACCACAGCAGCCGCATTATGGGTCAAAGCCCGCTTGACCACCTCGCGCGGATAGACGCTGGTCTGCGTCAGGGTGCCGCGAAACAGCTCTTCGGCAGCGATCAGCCGGTTTTGCGCATCAAGCCATATCGCAAAGAAAACCTCATGCGGCAGGCTCGCCAGATGCAAACGCAGAAAATCACGCACCGCCCCCGGCGAAGCAAAGGCATTTCCCTGCGTCATTTCTTCAGCCAGCGCCCGCCGCGACATTTCGAGCACCGCCTGCAACTGGACGTATTTGGCCGGCCCGATGCCATGCACCTTCGAAAGCTCTGCCGGGCTTGCCGCAAACAGGCGATTCAAACCGCCAAAACGCTCGACCAACTCACGCGCCAGATCGACTGCACTTTTCCCCTTGACACCGACGCGCAGAAAAATCGCCAACAACTCGGCATCAGACAAGGCAGCCGCCCCCTGCGCCAGCAAGCGCTCGCGCGGGCGTTCGTCCTCGGGCCAGTCGGTAATCGCCATGGTTCAATCTCAAGTAGAATATCCGGTCAGGCATTCTAACCACGCCAACGGGTAATGCATATGGAATTGCAAGGAAAACGCATCGCCCTCGGGGTCACCGGCGGCATCGCCGCCTACAAGGCGGCTGAACTAATTCGCCTGCTGATCAAGCAAGGGGCTTCGGTACAGGTGGCGATGACCGAAGCGGCAACGCACTTCGTCACGCCTGTCACCTTCCAGGCCTTGTCCGGAAAAACGGTATTTACCGACCAGTGGGACCCGCGTGTCGCCAACAACATGGCGCACATCGATCTCTCGCGTGAAGCCGATGCGCTGCTCGTCGCGCCCGCCTCGGCGGATTTCCTCGCCAAGGTCGCACACGGCCTGGCGGATGACCTGCTGACCACCCTGGTACTGGCGCGCACCTGCCCGCTGCTGGTCGCACCCGCCATGAACCGCCAGATGTGGGAAAACCCGGCCACCCGCCGCAACATCGCCACGCTAGTCGCGGATGGCGTGGCCCTCCTCGGCCCCGGCTGTGGCGATCAGGCGTGTGGCGAAACCGGTCTCGGCCGCATGATCGAACCCGAGGAAATCGTTGCCGAACTGATCGCGCACTTCCAGCCCAAGCTGCTCGCAGGCAAACGCCTGCTGATGACCGCCGGCCCTACCTTTGAAGCCATCGACCCGGTGCGCGGCATCACCAACCTCTCCTCGGGCAAGATGGGATACGCCATTGCCCGTGCGGCCCACGAAGCTGGCGCTGAAGTCACCCTTGTTTCCGGCCCGGTCAACCTGCCCTGCCCGCATGGCGTGCTGCGCGTCGACGTAAGCAGCGCCCGGCAAATGCGCGATGCAGTACAGCACCGCGTGGAAAACAGCGATGTCTTCGTCGCCGTCGCCGCCGTCGCCGACTACCGCCCGGCCAAGCCCGCCGGACAAAAAATCAAAAAGGACGGCAGCGCGCCGGCAGCCCTCGAACTCGTGCAAAACCCGGACATCCTCGCCGAAGTTGCGGCGCTACCGAAGCCGCCCCTGTGCGTCGGCTTTGCGGCAGAGAGCGAAAAACTGCACGAATATGCCGAGAAGAAACGCCTTGCCAAGAAAATCCCGCTAATCGTCGGCAACCTGATCCAGCACGGTTTTGGCGGCGACGACAACACACTGATCCTCTTTGACGACGACGGCCAGCACCCGCTGCCACCCGCCCCAAAAATTGAACTCGCGCGCCAACTTGTCGCGCACATCGCCAATCTGCTGGAGAAGCGCTAATGCATCGTATCGATGTTCGCATCCTTGACCCACGGCTGAAAGACAGCCCGCCGCACTACGCCACGCCGGGCTCGGCCGGGCTCGATCTGCGTGCCTGTATCGAGGCCCCGCTAAAGATTCACCCCGGCGACACCATGCTGATCCCGACCGGCATCGCCATCCACCTCGCCGACCCCGGCCTCGCTGCAATGATCCTGCCGCGCTCAGGATTGGGCCACAAATACGGCATTGTGCTGGGCAATCTGGTTGGCCTGATCGACTCCGACTACCAGGGAGAAATCATGGTATCCACCTGGAATCGCGGCAAAGAAACTTTCACCCTCAACCCGCTCGACCGGCTGGCACAACTGGTGGTCGTTCCGGTATTGCAGGTGGCATTCAACGTAGTCGACGAATTTGATACCAGCACGCGTGGCGAAGGCGGCTTCGGCAGCACCGGCAAGAGCTGAGGAATTCCTTCAACACCCACCACAGAGACACGGAGGCACAGAGATTTCACAGAGAAAACCTTTAAAACAAATGGTTTTCTCTGTCCCGCGGGATTTGCTTCGCGGCATGTTTCCTCTGTGCCTCCGTGTCTCTGTGGTGGATTATGATTTTTTCAAGCCTTCAGTCCCGCTTCTGCCAACCCACCCATACACCGACCAGCAGAAACCCCAAAAAACAGAGGACTGACCAGTTGGCCAGCGTCAGTCCAAGGATGTATTCCTTGCTCGTACAAAAGCCCGTGGCCATGAACATGAAGGGCCACTGCATGCCCAGCCAATCAACCAGCTGTTCGATCAGGTTCGGTTCGCCAAAGCCGCATTGCGTGGCGATCTCGGGGTAAAGCTGCATCCAGGTTTGATAAACCGCCGTGGCCAAGCCACCGGCGGAAAGCAGGCCAATCAAGGCGCCCCATAGACGCCGGGCGCCGGGCAGCAGCACCCCGAGCAAAGCCACTGCACCCACCAACAGATAGAGCACACGCTGAAAAATACACAGCGGGCAGGGATTGATGCGCATTAACTCACCAATCACCAGCCCGCCGCCGACCAGCCCGAAGGCAGCCGCAAACAACACAGCAAAGCCGGCACGCGACGACAGGCGCTGCACAAAACCACTGCAATCTGACCAGTTCATAAAGACACAACCTCGACAGTTCAAGCCGTGAATTCTAAGTCAATTGATCAGACCGGCCAAACCGACGCCTTGTGCAACACGCTGAAAGCCTGAACAACACCATCGGCTCACCGATTTTTTCGAAGACGTTTATCCCGCGCCCGCAACCCGCTATGATTGCGCCATGACAATACACATCCTACTGGTCGAGGACGATGAGCGCCTCGCCGAACTCACCGCCGAATACCTGCGCAAGAACGATTTCGAGGTGACCATCGAGGCGCGTGGCGACAACGCTGAAGCGCGGATTCTCAATGATCGGCCCGACCTCGTCATTCTCGACGTGATGCTGCCCGGCAAGGACGGTTTTGAAGTCTGTCGCGCCGTTCGCCCGCTCTACGCCGGAGTAATCCTGATGCTCACGGCGCGTGACGAAGACTTCGATCAAATTCTCGGCCTCGAACTGGGCGCCGACGACTACATATCCAAACCGGTGCAGCCGCGTCTGCTGCTCGCCCGCATCAAGGCGCTGCTGCGCCGCACGCCGGGCATTGCCGCGGCCACGGAAGACGATGAAGCCGACCGCGCCGAACTGACCTTTGGCAGTTTCCACATCAGCCAGGCAACCCGCAGCGCACATCTGGCCAACGAAGCAATCGACCTGACCACCGCCGAGTTCGATTTGCTCTGGCTGCTCGCCCAGCACGCCGGCAACATTCTCTCGCGCGACGACCTGCTGCAGGAGCTTCGCGGCATTGGTTTCGACGGACTTGATCGATCAATCGATGCACGCATCTCGCGCCTGCGCCGGAAACTCGGCGACGACCCGGAAAATCCGACCCGCATCAAGACCGTGCGTGGCAAAGGCTACCTGTTCAGCAAGCATGACTGGCAATAACGGCAACGGTAGCAACAACAAGCTGCTGGCTATTCTCGGCCGTTACAAGCCGGCGCCCTGGCGCGGTCGTTACAGCCTGTCGCGCCTGTTTTTCAATTTTTACCTACTGGTCATGGGCTCCTTTGTCGCTGTCGCCATTTTTGCCGACTTCGTTATTTCCACGGCGGTCAAGGGCATTACCGACGATTACACCGGCCGCTTCATGCGCGGCACAATCGTTCTGATCGAAGATGAACTGTTCCGCAAACCGCGCTCGGAATGGCCGAAGACCATCACTGCGCTCGACAAAAAATTCTCCTACAAACTGGATATCATCGAGCGCTGGACACTCAAACTACCCAAAAAACAAGCCGAAAAACTCGATGCCGGCGAACTGGCCATTGACGCCGAAGGCGACGTCATCTACCACCGGCTGAAGCAAACCTCGCAGATCCTCGTCGTCGGCCCGCTGTCACCCGACCGTAATCCGGAATATCGGCCCGGCATGCCGCTTGAGCTGCGTATCCGCCTCCTCACCTGGAGCCTGATCGGCTTCTGCCTGGCCATTGCCGTCTGGTTCTGGGTGCGCCCTGTCTGGCGCGACCTTGAAGCCATGCGGCAAACCGCACGCGCGCTTGGTGAAGGACAGTTTGAAGCACGCGCGCCGGCAGCGCGCAGCAGTGCTTTCGAACTTTTGGCTGAAACGCTCAATGGCATGGCTGAACGCATTCAGCGCCTGATCGCCACGCAAAAAGAACTCTCCAGCGCCATCTCGCATGAACTGCGCACACCCATCGCCCGCATGCGCTTCGCCCTTGAAATGCTCGCTGAAACCGACGAGCGGGATGAACGCGAACGTTTGTGGCGGATGATGGAGGCCGACCTTGACGAACTCGACAGCCTGATCGACTCCAGCCTGACCTACGCCCGCTTCGAGCGCGAGCAACCCGATCTGCATCTAACCCCGGTTGAACTGGCTCCCTGGCTGGAAGAAGAGGTCGAATCGGCGCGCATTCTCGGGCGTTCGCTTGAACTCAGCGTCGACACCTCAAAACTGGCCGCGGCACAATTCGTCGAACTGGATCGTAAGAGCATGCCCTACGCGGTGAAGAATTTGCTGCGCAATGCCATCAAATACGCCAAGGCGCGCATCGTGGTCAGCGCAGAAGTTTCCGGCGACCAGATTCTTTTACACATCGATGATGATGGCATTGGCATTCCACCGGAAGAGCGCGAACGCGTTTTCTCCGCCTTCACCCGGCTGGACCGCTCACGCGACCGCGCCACCGGCGGCTACGGCCTTGGCTTGGCGATCGCCCGCCTGGTTCTCGAACAACACGGTGGCGGCGCCAGCGCCGATCAATCGCCGATCGGTGG
>JBIJCY010000190.1:0-5723 GCA_044344385.1 Rhodocyclaceae bacterium
GATCTCGCTACGCAGCGCAGCGTAGTCGAGGGTCACCGGAAACTGTGGAAATTCGCGGATGACGTTCTCCGGCGGGTGGAAGAGAATGCCGCCATGCGCTTCATTGAGCATCGCCGTATCGTTGTATGAATCGCCGGCGGCGACCACGGTAAAGTTCAGCTCTTTGAAGCGCTTGACCGCCTCACGCTTCTGGTCGGGCATGCGCAGATGGTAATTGACCAGCACGCCGTTGTTATCTGCTTCAAGGCTATGACAGAAAAGCGTAGGCCAGCCGAGCTGGCGCATGAGCGGATGGGCGAACTCGTAAAAAGTATCGGAGAGAATGATGACCTGGTAATCCTCGCGCAGACCATCGACAAACTCACGCGCGCCGGGCATCGGGCCCATCTCGGCAATGACCTTCTGGATGTCCGGCAGGCCGAGTTTGTGCTCAGCAAGAAGCGCCAGACGGTACTTCATCAACTTGTCGTAATCCGGCTCGTCGCGGGTCGTGCGGCGCAGTGCGGAAATGCCGGTGCGCTCGGCGAATTCGATCCAGATTTCGGGAACGAGAACGCCCTCAAGGTCGAGGCAGACGATTTGCACGGAAAACTCCCTGTGTTGGTGTGAAAGCCTGCGTTAGTGCACAGGCGTTTGAATCAAGCCCGCCATTTTACCAAATCGGCGGCACTCTAAAACACCATATCGTAGCTGAGGGTCAGCAGCCGTGGATTGCCGTAGGATACGCCAGCGTTAAAGTTAGACCCGCCGCGATCTTTCCAGCGTTCGATCTGAACCTTGAAGGCGCTGTTTGCCGTGAGGTCGTAGCGTACGGTGAAGGCGACTGTCGAATGTGCTTCAAACGATGTCGGGTCAATGCTTGTCGGGTCGACCAGCGACGAATCGGCTTTGTCGGGAGAGAGTTTCATCTTGTAATTGGCCCAGCTCAGCATGGGTAGAAACTTGCCGATGCGGTAACCGACACCGAATAGTTGCGCGTAATCTTCTTCGCCAATAGCAGTACGATTCATAACCATGGCTTCGCTGCGCAACAACCAGTTCTGGTAGTCGATGGCTACGGAGGCTGTGTAAATCCTTTGCTTCGCTTTCGGTGAGTAACTGTAGGGTGCGGTCGATGCCGGATCTTCAAAGCGATTCTGAAAGTCGGACTGAATATAGGCGGCGCGCAACTCAAGCCAGTCGCGGCTGAGCGAAAGATCGGCACCCAGAATTTGACTCCATTTGGAATCTGTACGGGTGTGACGGCCGTGATAGATTTTCCAGAACGGATTATCTTCGCGGGTTTCCTTGCCCGCAAAGAAATTCATGCTCGAAGCCCAGTTTGCCCACTGGTCGCGGTAGAGCATGTTAACGCCGTTGTAATTGACGATTTCCCAACCGTAAGGCTGAGGTGGCAGGTGCGCCCAGGGATAGGTAATGCCGACGTCTTGAGTCTCAGAATAGTAAAAAAGCGGCAGGCGTTTGCGTCCGACCTGAACAGTCAGCTTGTCATTCAGGTTGTGGCCGGCATACAGCCATTCAAGATTGACTTTGCCGTCATGCGCACCGCGCGAGACAATCTGCCCGGTAACCGACGAATCCGCGCCAAAATGCGCGGTGCCTTGCAAGCCGAGTCGGGAATCGGGACTCATTGATATTTTTCCCGACTCATAGACACCGGCTTGTCCGTAGTCGGCGATGTACAGCGGTGCTTTGTAGCCTTGGAAATCCTGTGCGGTGTCGCCTCCCAAAACTTTGCCGGCCGCCAGCGTCAAAAAACCGGAGCCGGTAAAACGGATGCCGGCGTCTTGTTGCTCGGCTTGGGCAAAACTGCTGAGCAGGAACAGGGTGCCAAGAACGAGGCCGCAGCCTGAAACCCGGTGCATGTCAGCACTCCCCCGGTTCAGCTGGCGATGATGTCGGGATGGTGACCGTAAAGCGCGTGCCTTGGCCGGCTTCGCTGACGACAGTAATGCTGCCGCCATGCGTTTCAACCGATTTTTTGACGATTGCCAGACCGAGGCCGGTGCCGGGAATGCTGCCGACGTTGTGGGCGCGATGAAATGACTCAAACAAATGCGGCAAATCATCGGCCGGAATCCCAATGCCCTGATCAGCAACGACGAAGCTGGCTTCACCTTCATTTCCGCGCACGATAAAATCGACGCGTCCGCCGTGTGGCGAGTACTTCAGCGCGTTTGACAGGAGGTTACCGAGAATGTGTCGCAGCAGTTTATGGTCGAGCATGACGGATTCGCTGTCGGTGTCGATGTCAAGACGCAGGGTCGGACGAGAGCTTCCGGTTTTGAGCGCTGCTTCAGCCTCGGTAACGACACCACGGCAGAACTGTTCAAGGTTTAGCAAATCAGGAAAAAAATTTGCCTTGTCCGCATCGGCCCTGCCAATGATCAGCATGTTGTCGAGCATTTCCATCATTCGCGTGACACCATCTCCGATGTTTTTGAACAGATCGATGAGTTCTTGCGGATCAAGCCGGTCGTAATAGTCGCGGATCAGTTCAGCCGACGAGCTGATCGCCGACAAAGGCGTGCGGAATTCATGCGATGTCATGGAAACAAACCGTGATTTAAGCTGATAGAGTTCCTGCTGTTGAGCCAGGGTATTGCGGATTTCTTCTTCCGCCTGCTTCCGCCTGGAAATGTCATTGACCAGCCCTTGCGCCTGATTGTTGCCGATGGGCGTCAGCGTGATGTTGAACCAGCGAGGCGTATCTTGATCAGGTAGAAATTCGATGTCTTCAGCTTGTGCGGTGTTTTCGGCGAGGCAGGTTTGGAGAAGTGCAACAAGACGCCCCGGCGGGCGCCAGCTCAGTTCGCTCAGCCTGGCATCGGCGCCACGGTTTTCGGGAATCCTGAATTGGCGACCCAGTGCGTGATTCCATGAGTCAAGGCGACCGTCGGCATCGGCGATGAAAATACCGGAATCGGCGTTGTCAAAAATGGCGTGGTACTTGCGCTCGCCCAGTTCGTGTTGCAGGCGAAGTGTGTGCTCTTCGTCGAGCGCTGCGATCAGGCTACCTGTGAGTTGGTTGATATCGAGCGCCAGCCGGCCGATTTCAGTGTCTTCCTGCCCGTGCGGCAGGCGCAGCATTTTGTTGCTGCGTGTCCCCATGCCGTGCAATCCGTCGGACATGCCTTTGATCGGGCGAACAACGCGTAGCAGTACCACTGCAAGCACGGCGGCGACGACAATGACGAGTTGCAAGCCGAGCAGCAGTGCTACAAAGCTGACGTTCTCCCTGATTAACTGGTCGTAGGTTTCCGGATTTGGTTCAAGCTGGATTTCGCCGACAATTTCACCGGGGTCGAAAGGCGAAGCGATCTGCTTGAGCAGGCGGCCGCTCTTTGCGCGTTCAAGTATTGCCGGTGTGGCCGAAGGCTTGAAGTTTCTGGTCAGTTCTTCTGAGCTGCTGCGGATGACGACACCGAGTACTTCACCGTTTTTGATCAAGCCATTCGCCACTTCTGCGGCTAGCACCCGGTCATTGGTAAAGCAGGCGATTTGTGCGGTGTTCTCAACGGTTTCCAGCAACTCGCCAAGTCGTGCCGAGAATTGGCGCTGCGTGCGACTATTGGTGACATAGGAGGTGAGGAAAACGAAAACCAGCCCGACTAGCACGGCAATAACGATCACCTGAAACGCGGTGAGATAGAGGATGCTGCGACGCCAGACAGGTTGCATTGACGGATCTCGATCAGGGCGCGACTTCAAACACGATTTTTTCCCGACTGCTCACCTTGCTGCGTTCCATATACGCAATTCCCCCAGGATTGGCACGCAGGGCCTTGATGACTTCTTCCGGCTGTTCGGTTTGGATCGGCGGAGAGGTGCGCCCCGAGAAAATCAAACGTGCCCAGTAGGCATTGATTTCAGCCGGTTCCTTGTTCACCAGCGCTCGATAAAACTGCGCCCTGACGGGCGACACCGGCAGGTCGATCGGCTGCGCGGTGATGCCGGAAGGAAGCTGGCGGAAACGCCCGAGAAAGATATTGATCACATCGCTACGGCTTAATGTTTCGATGCCACTCTCCGGATTGACTACCACCACGATCGATTCTGCTGCTGCCGGCATGGGCAGCAATGCGAACAGTATCGCCAGTGGCAGGAAAAGATGTCGCAGGCGATGCATCAGAAGATGAAATCCAGAGTCGTGCTGAGGACGTTGGTGTGTCCATTCCAGCGCGTCGTTTCCTTGCGGTAGGGGAAAATCGACTCGGGTGTGCCTCGAATAGCATCAGCTTGCACCTTGAGGGCCATATTGCGGCGAAAATCCCAGCGTAACCCCAGCGTCGTCGTATGCTGATCGCTGTGCGAGTCGGCCATTACGGAAGCGACGCCTGAATTGATCTGAGTCAGCACGCCGACATTGGGGAGACCGGTGGATAGGTGTTTTGCGTCTGATTTAACCCAGGAATAGCCGGCAAAAGGGGTCACTTCGCCAACGCGATAGCCGACGACCAACATTCCGGAGCGAGAGTTCTCAAGCGCTACGCTGTCCTGCCGGATTCGGCTGAGAATGGCCTGTACCTGAAGCGGCCCGCCATCATAGACCGCGCCAATGGAGTAAAAACGTCCGGCTTGCCCATCAAGCGAAAGCGCATTCGCGGCGCTTTGTGCGGTACTAACACCGGTTGCGGTGAGGGAGTTTCGCAACAAATCCACGGGGGGAGGCAGATCATGGTTGAAGCGAATCTGCGCGTAACTGGCGCGCCATAGCCAGGCACCCTGTAGGTAATCGACATAGGCCCCGGTCATGCGTGCGCCGTTGATATCGAGTTGTTCGTTGGCCAGGGGGATTTTTTCGCGCGCCAGCCCCGTATAGACCTTGCTGCGCAGAATTCCCTCGCCAAGCGGGATAGTTAGCTGAGCATCGATACCGTCAATATAGGAAAACGGGAGCGTTGCAAAAAAATCCGGTGCGGGGCGCACGGTCAGTGTCGAATAGCCGATCAGACGCGAATCGGCGCGCATGTAAAACTCGGTACCGAAACGCCCTGCCCGCAAGCTCAGATAGGCGTTTGGGTCGTATTTAAGGAATGCCCAGGTAAGTTCCGGGCTGAAATTTCCATCCGAGTGATAGCGACTAACGGCCTGAGCCACTGCTTCAAGCGCATCGTTTGCCTGAAAGTTGGCCTGCAGGCCAAGCACGGAATCGATCTTTCCAGACCATTTGCTGCTTATTCCCCTGGGTTGTGACAGATCGCGGACAAATTCGGCCTGATCGTTCGATGACCTGGCCAGGCCGAGCGTTCCAAAACCCCGTAGAGTAAACGCAGACGATGAGTTGCTGCCGTCTTCGGCGCTGGCCGGCGGGGTGAGTGATAATGCACAGGCGAACAGGCATACCGAAAAGCCGGTACGTTGGTGGAGAAGGCGCAAAACATTCATGGCGGCAGGCATCGAGGCGCGATATTTTGAGGTTAATTGATGACGTGTGAGAATAACGTATTTATTGCCCCGCGCCATTTTACGCAGGCATCTGAATGCAAAAACGATTATTTTACGGCCCTGGAGGGCGGTGATGATGCGCATTAGCAGTTTGTTGACCGTTATTTTGTTGATCAGTCATCCGGTCTGGGCGCAGGCGCCCGAAGCACCTCCCATCCCGCAAACGAGTGAGCAGGCCACTGCCCAGCGGGCGCAGGCAGAGCTCAGGCGGACAGAAGCGCAGCGTGTTTACACGCAGGAAAAAGATGGCTGCTACAAGAAGTTTTTGGTCAATG
>JBIJCY010000191.1:0-5708 GCA_044344385.1 Rhodocyclaceae bacterium
CCGCGCTCTCGGTTTTTCTCTTCTTCCGCGCCGGTGGTCGCAGCACCCTGCACATCGCCGTTACCGCGCTGGCCGACGGCGCGCGCCATTCGCTGTCGGTCGGCGTTGCCTGCGCGTTGGTCGGCACGATCATCGGCGTCATCACGCTGACCGGCGCCGCCACCACCTTTGTCGGCGGCGTCATTGCCATCGGCCAGGAGAGCCTGTTTCTCAGCCTGCTGCTGACCATGATCGCCTGCCTGATTCTCGGCATGGGCATTCCGACCATCCCCAATTACATCATCACCAGCTCGCTCGCCGCACCGGCTCTGCTCAAGCTCGGCGTGCCGCTGATCGTCTCGCACATGTTCGTTTTCTATTTCGGCATCATGGCCGACCTGACGCCACCGGTTGCACTCGCCGCCTTTGCCGCAGCGCCCTTTGCCGGCGTCTCGGGGATGAAGATCGGCGTCGCGGCAGTACGCATCGCCCTGCCCGGTTTCATCGTCCCCTTCATCGCCGTCTATGACCCGGCGCTGATGCTGCAATCGGGCGACTGGATGGATGCGCTTTACGTTGGCTTCAAATCGCTGGTCGCCATCGGCCTCTGGGGCGCCGCTGCCATCGGTTACCTGCGCGCGCCAATCAACTGGCCGGAACGCGTGTTTGCCGCGGCGGCGTCCTTCATGCTCGTCGTCGCCATCCCGCTGACCGATGAAATCGGCTTCGCCATGTCGGCAGCTTTTGTCGCCTGGCACTTCTGGCGCAGCCGCCGGAGCGGCCCGGCCACCGCGTGAGCATCAGCCTCTGCCTGACCGCCGGGCTGCTGACAGTGAGCCTGCCCATCACCGAATTCACACTGGCCTGGACCCACTCAATCGAGAAAATTCGCTGGGAAGAAGACTGGCGGATCGAAGGTAAGCAGCTGCGAATCGTCAAAGCACGCATTCGGGGAAGCGGCGCCGGCATGGAGCCGCCACCAGACGCCGTTTTGCGCAACGGCGTCTGGCACTACCGCCCAGCAGTTGCACCAATGGATAAACTGACGCTGGCCAATTCGCGCTACACCGCCGACTATGAATTATGCAGCGCAGGGGTTTGCCGCCCGTTGGCAGACTACCTGCCAACGCAAGAAAACAATGCGACGGTCGACCTCTATTTCTGCAACGCCTGAGAACACCCCAGTCGTTCCACCATCAATTTTCACCCGTTACAGAGCGTTACTTTCAAGCGGTCAACTAAACCTTTCGCTCCTCGTTACTAGGGCATAGACGCACTATTCCCTGGAGCCAAAAATGATCACCAACCAAAAAGAATCCACCCAGTTCATCCAGTCGCTCAAAAACGCCGGCATCCTGATTGGCAATGAACGGGAAGTCATTGAGCGACTTGAAGAGGCACGCGAATGGCACTACGCCTTCAGCACCCTTGCCCGACAGGGCAAAACACTCGGTATCTGGTTTGCTGCCAGCGCGAGGACTCGCTCAATCCAGTTGAAGCGTTTGTTTGCCAAATACAATTTTCCGAGCAACGCCGAGGCCGCCTTCGAAGCCAGCTTGCAGGGCTGATACAGCCACAAAAAAGGCCCGCAGCTTGTTTGGCTGCGGGCCTTGTTATTGAGCGGCGCAGCGCTTACTTCGCCGCCGCATCCACCACCACAAGTGCCGTCATATTCACCAACCGGCGAACCGTTGCCGTTGAAGTGAGCACATGCACCGGGCGTGCCGTACCGAGCAGGATCGGACCGATGGTGATACCTTCTCCGCCAGTCATCTTGAGCAGGTTGTACGAGATATTGGCGGAATCCAGATTCGGCATCACCAGCACATTGGCTTCACCGGTGAGCGGCGATTCCGGATCGGATTGTTTGCGGATTTCTTCGGACAATGCGCTGTCGCCGTGCATCTCGCCATCGACCTCCAGATTCGGCGCCTTGGCGTGCAGGATGGCGGTTGCCTCGGCCATCTTCAATGCTGAAGGCGAATTCGAAGATCCAAAATTCGAGTGCGACAGCATCGCCACCTTGGGCTGGATGCCAAAGCGGAGCACCGCAGCAGCGGCCATCTGGGCGATTTCAGCCAACTGAGTCGCGTCGGGGTTTTCATTAACGTGTGTGTCGCAGAGAAACACTGCGCGCCCCGGCAACAGCAGGTGGTTCATCGCCGCCATCGTATTGCAACCGGGCGCCTTGCCGATGATTTCCTCGACCTGCCGCAGGTGGTGCGCGAAACGACCCGCCAGCCCGCAAATCATCCCGTCTGCGTAACCCAGCCGGACCAGCATCGCGCCGATCACCGTATTGTCCTGACGCAGGCGGTGCTTGGCGATATCGACGGTGACACCGTGCCGCTTCATCAATTGGTGATAGCTCGTCCAGCACTCTTTGAAACGTTCGTCGCTGTTTGGATTGACCACATCGAAATGTTCGCCAATGCGCAGCTTGGAACCAATTTTCTGTAGCCGCGCCGTGATCACATCCGGACGGCCAATGAGGATAGGGCGCGTCAAATGCTCTTCAAGGATAATCTGTGCCGCACGCAAAACGCGCTCATCTTCGCCTTCCGGATAAACGATGCGCGTTGCCGGCCCCTGCTTGGCGGCGGCAAACACGGCACGCATGCCGACACCGGTCTGGTAGATGAACTCCTTGAGCTTGTCCTTGTAGGCTGCCATGTCGGCGATCGGCCGCGTGGCGACACCGGAATCCATTGCGGCCTGCGCGACGGCAGGTGCAATGATGGTGATCAGACGCGGATCAAAGGGCTTGGGAATGAGGTATTCCGGGCCGAATGACAACTCCTGCCCGGGGTAGGCCATCGCCACTTCGTTGCTCACTTCTTCCTGTGCCATTGCGGCGATGGCCTTGACGCAGGCCAGCTTCATTTCTTCGGTGATGCGCGTTGCGCCGACATCGAGCGCGCCACGGAAGATGAAAGGGAAGCAGAGAACGTTGTTGACCTGGTTGGCGTAGTCCGAGCGGCCGGTGGCGATGATCACGTCCGGACGCGCGGCACGGGCCAGTTCAGGCATGATTTCCGGCGTCGGGTTGGCCAGCGCAAAAACGACTGGCTGGCGCGCCATTTTGGCGACCATCTCGGGCTTGAGCACACCGGCAGTAGACAGGCCGAGGAAAATATCGGCGCCGCTGATCGCGTCGTCAAGCGTACGCGACTCGGTTTCGCGGGCATATCGCGCCTTGGTTGGCTCCATTTTTTCGTCGCGCCCGACGTAGATGACCCCCTTGGAATCACAGACGGTGATGTTCTCGCGCCGCACACCCAGTTCGCACCACAAATTGAGGCAGGAAATGGCGGCAGCGCCCGCGCCCGAACAGACAACCTGCACTTCAGCGATATTCTTGTCGATGACCTTCAAGGCATTGAGCATGGCAGCAGCCGAGATGATCGCCGTGCCGTGCTGATCGTCGTGAAAAACCGGGATCGACATGCGCTCTTTGAGCTTGGTCTCGATGTAGAAGCACTCGGGCGCCTTGATGTCTTCAAGGTTCACGCCGCCGAGCGTCGGCTCCATTGCGGCGATCATGTCGATCAGCTTGTCGGGGTCGTTCTCGGCCAGCTCGATATCGAACACGTCGATACCGGCAAACTTCTTGAACAGGCAGCCCTTTCCTTCCATCACCGGCTTGGCGGCGAGCGGGCCGATGTTGCCAAGGCCCAGCACGGCGGTACCATTGGTGATCACACCAACGAGGTTCGCGCGTGAGGTATATAGACTCGCGGTGGACGGATCTTCGACGATGGCATCGCAGGCATAAGCCACGCCCGGAGAGTAGGCCAGCGCAAGATCATACTGGTTGGTCAGGCCCTTGGTTGGCCGGACGGCAATTTTGCCGGGGGTCGGGTACTGATGATAGTCAAGCGCGGCTTCGCGCAGATCCTTTTCCATTGCGGCTCCTGATGCGGTGTTCGTCGACTTGCGGAACCCGTAACTTTAATCGACTCGTACGGTTTACACAAAACCGTCATTGTCGGCGCAAAAGGATCGGCTGCAAATTGTGGTTTTCCGCGAGCGAGTTTTTCTGGAAATCAGACCAAGGCAGGGCGCCGCGTCAGTCGAACCGCACAAACGAAACTCAGGGCAACAATCGCCACCAGCGCGGCACCGAAAATCAGCTCCTTGCCGTCACTCCAGGCGTCAATCTCTGGTGAGACGAACTTGGCAATGCCGAAAAAAGCGACGAGCAGACTGACGCCGGAAACGACCAACCCCATGACCCGCGAGGCGACCAGCGCCGTCTGGTCGGCACGACGGATCAGGCGCGAAATCCACAGCCCGTTGATGCCATCTGTAAACAGCATGCCGAGCATAAACAGCAAGCCGAGAGTGAGCGCATGCTCCCAACCGCCGTACTGCGTGGCGGTGAGGGCGAACAGCGCGGCCTGACTCATGGTATCGAAGGACAAGGCGAACAGCGCACCGACCAATGCGATCAGCGCGGGGTGGCCGGTGTGCTGCAAACGCCCGAGGAACCTACCCTTGAAGCCGACCGGTTGCACCAGATGCGCCGGATCGGTCCGCAGCACAGCGGCGAGGTTCACGACGCCGAGCGTCAGCAGGAAGGCGATCGATACCCAGGCGCCAAATACGGACATCCATTCCGGCACCTTCCATTGCGCGGCCAGCGTACTGACAACGAGCGCGATGAGCAGGACGACCGAACCATGGCCAAGCGAGAACAGCGCGCCGCAGAGACGCGCCAGCGACGGGTTGCTGCGGGCGTTATAACGCGTCAGGCCATCAATGGTCGCCAGATGATCGGCGTCGAAGCCGTGCTTCATGCCGAGCACGAAGACGAGTGAGGCAAGCGCAATCCAGTCCTGAGGCATGCTGGCCATGGCGTATTTATGAAAAATTAGACAATACGTCTTAACAAGATCCGTGCCAAGTACGGCGTATTGAATTCAAAGGGAATTGCCGGCGGCGACTGGAAAGAAGGTTTGCAGAAAGCAAACCCATTTACGGACAAACACCCTATGCAGGTGCCAGCGGCAGACTCAAGGAAAACACGGCGCCGCCCTGTGGCCGGTTTTCCGCCGATAAGTGTCCGCCGTGCCGCTCGACAATGCCGTAACTGATTGACAGCCCGAGGCCGGTGCCCTGTCCAACGGGTTTTGTCGTAAAAAACGGGTCAAACAGTCGCGCCAGATTGGCCGGCGGAATACCCGGCCCGTTGTCGGCAAAGCGCACGACAACCGTGTTACCCAGCTGCTCGACGCTGATCGCCAGCGCAGGGGCCACACCGCCCTGCGTCGAATCGGCCGCGTTCTGTACGATGTTCATCACCACCTGCTGCATCTGCCCGGAAGAGCCAACAACCGGTAATTCGGCCGGCAGATCGGCATTGACGCGAAACGCAGGCATTCCCGAGCGCGTCACCCAGCGCACCGCACGGTCGATCACTTCGGCCAGATTGAATGGCTCGTCGGTATTCCGATCAATCGCCGAAAACCGCTTGAGGCCATCGACGATGTCGCGCGTGCGCTCGGCACCTTCGATCATGCCGTCAAGCAAGGGCGTCATATCCTGCATGATGCGATCGATACGCAACTCGCGGCGCAGGCTTTCAAGCTCGGGCGTGTGCGTACTTTCGTTTGAATGAACCGACTCAAGATAGGTCTGCAGTCGCCCTGCATAACGTTGCAGCGCCAGCACATTGCCGAGCACGAAGCTGATCGGATTGTTCAACTCATGCGCGACACCGGCGACCA
>JBIJCY010000192.1:0-5674 GCA_044344385.1 Rhodocyclaceae bacterium
CGGTCAACAACGCGCCGGCAAGTCAGGTATTCATGGCGCTGGTCAGCGGTACCCGTTACAGCATGCTGTTGGCGCCCGATGTGGCCGGCAACGTCACCGTCAACCTGAAGAGTGTCACCGTTCGCGAGGCGCTGGAAACGCTGCGTGAGTTGTACGGCTATGAATTCAAGTATCAAGGGACGCGCATCTATATTCAGTCCAATGCCATGCAGACGCGCATGTTCCAGATCAATTATCTGGCCGGCAAACGCCTCGGACAGTCCGATCTGCGGGTGACGTCAAGTTCGATTTCTTCTACTTCCGGATCGGGTTCAACGCCAGGTACTGCGGCCGTCCCGGCCGGAGCTCAACCAACCGGAAGCGGTACGTCGGGTACGACATCCGGGGCGCCCAGCAGCCAGATTTCGACGACCACAACCAATGATTTCTGGCGTGAGTTGTCGCAAGCGCTGACCAGTATCGTCGGCACGCAGGACGGGCGTTCAGTCATTCTTAATCCGGGTTCGGGCGTCGTGATGGTGAAGGCCTTCCCGAATGATTTGCGTGCGGTCGAGGATTATTTGCGCGTCACCCAGTTGATTGTCGAGCGGCAGGTGATGCTCGAAGCGAAAATTATCGAGGTGTCCTTGAATGAAGAGTTCCAGGCAGGCGTTAACTGGAATCACTTTGGCGGGGCGAATAATCGTTTTGCCTACGGCGCCAATCAGCCGGGCACTGTGCTGAATACGACCAATCGCGCCGGGTTTGATAGCTCAAATGTCGCAACAAGCGGTGCCGGTGCAATCCTTGGGCCGGGCGTCGGTGTTTTGCCCGGTGCCGGTGGTCTGGTTGCCGCGACCAGAGCCGGTGCCGGATTGTTCGGTCTCGCTTTTCAGAGCGCCAACTTTGCTGCGTTGCTGAATTTCCTCGAAACCCAGGGCAACATCCAGGTGCTGTCGAGCCCGCGGATTGCCAGCATCAATAATCAAAAGGCCGTGCTCAAGGTCGGTACCGACGAGTTCTATGTGACCAACGTCAGTTCGACGACGACCTCCACGGGCAGTAGCAACGTGACCACGCCGACAATCACCCTGCAGCCATTTTTCTCGGGGATTGCGCTGGATATCACGCCGCAGATCGATGGGGATAACAACATTGTGCTGCACGTTCACCCGTCGATCAGCGTGGTGAAAGAGAAGCAGAAAATCATCGATCTTGGAACGCTGGGGGTGTTTACGCTGCCGCTGGCCAACAGCACGGTCAATGAAACCGATAGCGTGGTGCGGGTCCAGGATGGCAACATCGTGGCCATCGGCGGGCTGATGAAACAGGAGCAGGCGGTGGATAACAACGGCCTGCCGGGGACGACCAGCTCGTCCGGGCTGGGCCTGTTGTTCGGCACGCGTTCGAACTATTCGAGAAAGAGTGAACTGGTGATTCTCATCAAGCCGACCATCATTCGCAATGAGTCGAGCTGGAAAGAGGATCTCGTCGAAACGCAGGCCCGTATCCAGCAACTGGATCCGCGCCAGGTGCGGCCGTAGGCCGGGCGTGTGATGTCGAAAACGGAGTATCGGCGTTGTACCTGACTCATTTCGGACTCAGAGAGCTGCCTTTCGGGATTACGCCGGATACAAGCTTTCTCTACTCGCTGCAGGGCCATCAGGAAGCGCTCAATACTTTGCTGGTGGCGCTTAATGGCGGCGAGGGTTTTGTCAAGATCAGCGGCGAAGTGGGTACGGGGAAAACGCTGCTTTGCCGCCGTCTGCTGCAAACACTGGATACAAACTGGGTGACGGCTTACCTGCCCAACCCCAATCTTGATGCCAATACCTTGTTTCGCGCTCTGGCCGAAGAGCTGGGAATCAAGGACGCGGCCGATCTCGATCAATATCATTTGCTGCGCCGGATTAATCTGGCGCTGCTTGATTTTGCCCGTGCAAAAAAACGTGTTGTGGTCTGCATTGACGAGGCGCAAGCCATGCCGATCGAGACCCTCGAAGCGCTCCGTCTGCTCTCGAATTTTGAAACCGAAAAGCGCAAACTGTTGCAGATCGTTCTCTTTGGCCAGCCCGAACTCGACGAAAAGTTGCATCGCCCCGAAGTTCGTCAGTTGCTGCAACGCATCGCCTTTCATTACCGTTTGGGCAGCCTGAAGAAGAGCGAGCTTGAACACTATCTGGCGCACCGTTTGCGCGTCGCAGGCTTTCGTGGCGAGCGACTTTTTACCCCGACGGCCACTCGCGCCCTGCATCGAGCCAGTGGCGGCACGCCGCGGCTGGTGAATATTCTGGCGCACAAGGCGCTGCTCGCCGTATTCGGCGAAGGTAAGCAGATGACCAAGCTGCGCCACGTCCGTCTGGCTGCAAAAGACACCGAAGGCGCAAAGCGCACGGGATGGTTGTGGTGACAAAAAAATGCTGACGGGTTTTCGATGAGTCTTCTTAATCAGATGCTGCAGGACCTCGATTCGCGCCGGGCGACCGTCGGGCCGAAATCCGGCTTGCCGAACGAAGTACGGCCTCTGCCGGCGGCGCGGCGATCCAATGCGCCGTTGATCGTTGGCGTCGGCGTGGCGTTGTCCGCGCTGGTGCTTTGGTTCGCGTGGCAACTGGCTGATGCGCCTGCCCCGCCGGGGCGTCAAGACGAAGCCCCGGTCACGGTGCCGCCTTCGCTTCCGACACCGCCTCCGCTTGCGGTCGTGGTGCCCGGTTTGCCGCCTGCGGCCCCCGTTATTCCGGCCGAAGACGATGAGGCGCGCTTACGCCTGACAACCTCCTTGCGATTGTTGCCTGAACGCGAGCCATCGCCTGAACGCCGAGCAGCACCGGTGGTGCCGCCTAAAGCAGTAATGCCCCCGGCCGCTGCCGCACCAGTTGCAAGTCCGCCGGCAAAACCGTCCGGGGCGATGCTTATTGAAAAAACGGTATCGTCAGGTTCGCCGCATGAGCGCGCCGAAGCCGAATATCGCAAGGCCGTCGCGGTCTTGAATGCGGGGCGATTGAATGAAGCCATCGACGGCTTGCGTTCTGCACTCAAGCAGGACGGCGCGCACAGCCCGGCACGGCAGTTGTTGTTCAAGCTGCTGATTGAAAACAAGCGCCTTGACGATGCGGCTGAGCTGTTGCGTGAGGGGTTGCAGTTGCAGCCGGCGCAACTTTCATGGGCAATGAGTTTGGGGCGTTTGCAGGTTGATCGCGGCGATTTGCCCGGCGCCTGGCAAACCTTGCAACGCTCTTTGCCGTTTGCAGCGGGCAGTGCCGATTATCAGGGTTTTGCTGCCCATGTTTTGCAACGCCTCGGGCGCAGCAAGGAAGCTGTCGAGCACTATCAGAACGCGACTCGTCTGGCGCCAGCTGAAGGTCGCTGGTGGTTGGGTCTGGGCCTGGTCTTGGAAGCCGATGGGCACGCCGCCGAGGCGCGTGATGCCTTGTTGCGCGCCCGTGCCAGCGGGACGCTTAGCGCTGAATTGATTTCGCTGGTTGATCAGAAGCTGCGTTAGCGCTGCGGTTTCGCTGCTTCCAACTGCTCAAGTAGCGGTTTCAACTCCGCGTAGGTTTTGCTCAATTCCATCAGCTGTCTGATTGACTCCGCCTGCAGTTGCGGGTGTGTGGCCTGCGCGCGCTGCAATGCCAGTCGCGCCGCCGCACTCTGCCCGTCAAGCGCCAGCAGGTAAGCCAGTTTGTAGGTGCTGCGGTCGACGGGTGAAAAGCGGATAGCTCGTTCGGTGATCAGTATTTTCTCCCTGAGTGCATCCCGGTCAAGCGGCAACTGGTAGGCGTAAACCAGATCAATGTAATGGCCGAATAGTGATTCGCCATGCAGCTGACTCAGCGTGTCGAGCGTTTTGTGCCATGTGGGCCGGTTGTCTTCCGGCTGCAGTTGCCAGTTCAGCGATTGTTCCAGCTTGCGGTAGTCCGCGAACAGGTTGAATAGCGTCATGGCGCCGAGCAGGAAGATAAGTGCCATCATCGGCCGGCTAAGGCGGGTGATCTTCGGTCGCAGCGCTGCCGTGCTGCCGATGCCCAGTGCAAGTGCGGCAATGGCAGTGAAATAGGCGTACCACAGCGGGTATTCAAGCTGGCTATGCATTGCCTCAACCAACAGAACAGCGGCCAGCCACCCGTGTTCGGCTGTCCAGTTTTGCCGTGTGAAAGAGAGCCACCAGCGCAGCGTAAGTGTCATAACGATCAACGGTGCAAACAAACCAAACTCGGCGAGCAGGTCGATAAACAGGTTATGTGCATGCTCGGCGCCACCGATAAAGGAGCCGTCCGGTTGTGCGCCGACCAGCAGGTAAGCTTGCCATGGGAATTGCCCGACCCCGGCCCCCAGCCAGGGGTGGTCGATAAAGATCGCCAGCCCGGTACGCCATAGTTGCAGCCGTTGCGAGGTGCTGCTCACTTCCTGATAGAAACGTTCCCCGGAAAGCGAAGTGCCGATGGCTTTGCCAATTTCGAAATAGGAGAAAAGGAACTGCAGTGTCAGCGTTGCTGCGCAGAGAAAGAGTGCCAAGCGAAATGATTTGCGCAGTGCCGGGGTGCGATAGCGCCAGGAGCCCCAGGCGGTGAGCAGGGTAAAACCGGCGGCATGGAGTAAGACGCTGCGCGAGCCGGTAAGACTGGCACTGGCGATCAAAATGAGCGCGACGACAATGAAAACTTTGCGGTTGAGATGCCCTTGCACACACAGGTAGACTGCCGAGGCCAGCCCTAGCCAAAGATAGTTGGTCAGGTGATTGGCTTGTGCCAACGAGCCGCCGCTGCCGGGACGGCTGAAAAGGAAAATGTAACTGGTCGACAGATTGCTCAGTTGGATGCCATGTTGTACTGCTGCCAGGCAGGCGCCGGTCAGCAGGGCAAAAGCCAGCGGCTTGACCAGACCGCCAATGCCGAGTTGTTCGCGCAGTGCGCGTCCCAGGACGACAAGCAAGGTCGCCCAGAGCAGAAAAAGCAGGAAGATCAGCGCTTGCGTGATGAATTCGACGCGCCCGCTGGCTAGTTGGACGAGCAGGAGTGCACCGATGCCAAGCGGCGCCAGTGCAATCGTCGGTATCCCCAGACGCGCCAAAACATCGCGGCGCAGTAACAGTGTCGCGGCCAGCAAGCCAAGCGTTGCGGCGGTCCATTCCTGATAAAAAGACGGGATCGGATTGTAGTGATGCGGATTGAGAAAGGGCAGAATCAACATCAGGCACAGTGCGCCCAGACTGAAGCGCAGGTGCCAGCGTGCTTGAGGCATTCGGACTCCGTTTGTCGGGTAGAGAGGGGCGATTATGCCGACTTGGGCAAGGCGCGTGCAACGACCAGCAACGTAACGCGCGCCGCGCCATGCAGCTTGAGCGTTCGCGCGCATTCGTTAAGCGAAGCGCCGGTCGTCATGACGTCGTCCACCAGCGCAATGCTTTTGCCGGTCAGGTCGCCTGCGCAATTGAACGCGCCGCGAATGTTCTTCACGCGCTCTCGCCAGGGGAGCTCGGCTTGTGCCGGCGTGTGCCGTATGCGCGAACAGATTTGCGTATCAATTGGCCAGCCGTGAGCAGCGCCGATCGGGCGGGCGAGTTCAAGTGCCTGATTGAAGCCGCGTTCGCGCAGACGCAGTGGATGCAGTGGCAATGGAATGATCAGGTCGGCCTGACAATTGCGGGCGTCGGTGGCGAGTTGTGTGCCGAGCCAGGCGCCGAGCGCCAGTCGAT
>JBIJCY010000193.1:0-5661 GCA_044344385.1 Rhodocyclaceae bacterium
CCATACGCTGGCCGATATCCAGATTCGCTGCCTGGCCCATGGTCTGGCAACGACAGGGCTGGGGCAGGAGATGACGCAGGAACTGTTTGGCGCACTGAACCAGCAGCTACCTGCTGAACAAAGAAAGAAAATTATGTCCGGCGCGACGCAGACGGTGATCGCCTGGCAACAGTCGGCGCGCAGCAAGACAAGTCACTGAACACGCGCTGTCGATAACGACTGTTCGGATTTCCGGCTCAGCCACGCTCAAACAGAGCGATGGATTCGACATGCGAAGTGTTGGGGAACATATTGACCACCCCCGCCCCGCTGAATCGATAGCCTTTCTGTCCAACCAGAATCGCTGCGTCACGAGCCAGCGTCGATGGGCTGCACGAGACGTAGACGATACGACGCGGACCGTTTTCGCGGAGCGAGCGCACCAATTCCAGCGCGCCTTCACGCGGAGGATCGATCAGCATCCGGTCGAAACTGCCTAACGCTGCCAGACTTTCCGGCGTGGCTTCAAACAGATTGGCGACACTGTACTGAACGCTTCCAGCGAGGCCATTGGCTGCGGCATTTTCACCAGCACGCTGAACAAGCTCAGCACTACCCTCGACACCCAGCACCGACGCGCCTGAGCGGGCAATCGGCAAGGTGAAGTTCCCCAGTCCGCAGAACATGTCGGCGATCCGCTGACCCGGTTGCGGATCAAGCAAATTCATGGCGCGGCGCACGAGTACACGGTTGATCGCGGGATTGACCTGCGTAAATTCGGTTGGGGAGAAGAAATGCTCGATATCGAATTCAGGCAGGCAGTACGACAAAGCCGGCCCGTCAAGTGGATAGAAACGATACGCGGTCGCAGGCCCTTTCGGCTGCAGATAAAAAACCACGCCATGCTGATCGGCAAACTTCCGCAGCAAAGCTTCGTCTGCAGAATTCAGCGCGGCCATGATACGCAGGACCAGCACAGTTACCTGATCACCAATCGCCACCTCAATCTGCGGCACCTGATCGCAAATTGACAGTTGGCCGATCAGCCCGCGCAGCGGCACCAGCAGAGCCGAAAGATGCGGCGGCAGAACTTCACACTGCCGCATATCCGCGATACAGCTACTTCTTTTTTCGTGAAAACCGACCAGCACCCCACCTTTCTTTGGCACAAGTTTGGCCGACAGACGCGCCCGGTGACGATAACCCCACGGCGCACCGTAAATTGGTGGATAAAGTTGTTCAGCCTGTAGCCGCCCAAGATGCCAGAGATTATCTTCAAGCACGCGCTGCTTGACGGCGACCTGAGCAGTCGAATCGAGGTGCTGCATGCTGCACCCGCCGCACACGCCAAAATGCGGGCAGCGCGGCGTTACGCGATCGCCAGAGGCCGTTTCAACACGCAAAGTCCGCGCCAGTTCATAGCTCGGCTTGCGGCGATAGCTGGCGTACTCGACGCACTCGCCCGGCAGAGCGCCTTCGACAAAAATGGTTTTTCCGTCGAGCCGGGCAATACCCCGCCCTTCATGATCGAGTGATTCAATGATTCCGGTCGGCATGCCTAGCCCCTGCAAAAAGTCGCGTCATTGTAGTCTTCAACAGGGATTTTTCAATGAAGAACAACCCTGGCACTTGCAAAGACACGCGCCAGCTTGCTATCTTGCACTTTCCTCACTTGCAGCCAATACCATGCCTACCAAGCTGATCACCACGTGGAGCGAATACGAAAGTGCTGTCCAGGAAATTCTGGAGTTGGCTACCCACACGCTACGCATCTTTGATGAAAACCTCTCGACGCTCAAACTCGAGCGCCCCGGGCAAATTGCAACGCTACGCCAGTTTCTCAGCACCAGCCCAAAACACTTGCTGCAAATTGTCGTGCAAGACGCCGGATATATTCGCGCCAACAACCCGCGCCTGATGGAACTGCTAGTCAGCTATTCGCACAACCTACAAATCATCGAATGCCCGCCACAACTGGCGGGCCTGAGTGATTCGCTGATCTTGGCCGACGGCAAACACGGCGTAGTGCGTTTCCACAAGAACCAGGCGCGCGCAAAACTTATTCTTGAAGACATCGAGGAATGCACGCCCTACCTCCACCGGCACGATCAGATCCTCGAAGAAGGCGGAACACCGGTGAGTGGGAGATCACTCGGCCTGTAGCATGCAATCAGAATGCGGCATTGCAGCAAAATACTGGTCAGACCGCTGAACAACTGCTAAAATCGTCCGTTGATCGACGTGCACGCCGGTCACCAAAATACTTTTTGGCTGCTTGTATTTAATCTTTATCGATAAGGAAATACCAAATGAAGAACTCGCTCCTCGTTGCTGCTCTGATCGCTCTCGCTGTTTCCGCTTGTGGCAAAAAAGAAGAAGCCAAGCCAGCTGCTGCTCCGGTCGCCGCTCCTGCTGCTGCCGCTCCTGCTGCCGCTCCTGCTGCCGCTCCTGCTGCCGCTCCTGCTGCCGCTCCTGCTGCTGCTCCGGCTGCTGCTCCGGCTGCTGCTGCTCCGGCTGCTGCTGCTCCGGCTGCTGCTGCTCCGGCTGCTGCCGCTGCTCCGGCTGCTGCTGATGCTGCCAAGGCTGCAGTTGTTGACGCCGCCAAAGACGCAATGAAGAAGTAATTCTTCTTGCGTAAGAAAAAGCCGGCTTTTGCCGGCTTTTTTTCGTCTAAAAACAGGCTTGAGATATTTCAGAACAACTGACGCCAGCTAAAACCATCGTCCTGACAGGCCACGCCAACCCATTCGTCCGCACAATTGAGGACCGATGCCAATGCAGCAACTGCAAGTTCTTGCCGGTTGTTCTGCTGACTCAGATGTGCCGCAACAAGATGTTGCAATCGGCTCGTATCGACCTGCCGCAGCAAAGACGCTGCCGCCGCATTTTCGAGATGGCCGAGAGGCCCGGATATGCGCCGCTTCAGCATGGCCGGGTAATCAGACGCCGCAAGCAGCGCAGCATCATGGTTACACTCCAGAACCAGCGCATCGCACACGCGCAGCACCTCAACAATATGCGGCGTAATTGAGCCGGTATCGGTCAACACGCCAAGGCGGCGTGCGCCATTGGAAAACGCATACTGAACCGGCTCACGTGCATCATGAGGAACCGGGAAAGGATGAATTTCGAGATCGCCGATACAAAAAGGGGTATGACTGTCAATCAAGTGACATTCGGGTAGCGGCAGCTTGCCACGTGGCGCGGCCGCGTGCGTTCCATGCGTGAGATAAACGGGCAGTTCATAGCGGCGCGCAAACCGGAAAACACCGGCGATATGGTCGCTGTGTTCGTGCGTAACCAGCACACAGGATAGCGAATCGGGAGAAACCCCTAACCGGCCAAGTTTTTCCGCCGTCGTCCGCGCCGCAAAACCGCAATCCAGCAAAACCCGGGTATCGCCGGCTTCGACAATCAGGGCATTGCCCCGACTGCCGCTGCCAAGCGATGCAAAACGCATCACTTCAGCTGGTCGTAAAGCAAAGCCAGAATTTTCTTGGACGTCTCAGACTGATCAACGCCACCCTCGCGAGACAAGACCTGCACCGTCGAAAAACTATCCTCGTCCCTGACGAAAACGCGGTACTGTGTCTGCGAACTGGTGCTGGAACTTCCCTTCCAGAACGCCATCTTGGAGAGGAAGCCCTCCTCCTTTTTCTCGTTATCAATCTCAGGATCGACATATCGGACGAAGTACAAACCCTTCGTGCGATCACGATCCTCGACTGTAAAGCCCACACGATCAAGCGCAAGGCCAACACGGCGCCAGGCACGATCAAATCGCTCCTGCATTTCGAGCTTGCCAGCGCCGTCGGCACCACGTGACAATTTGGCCCGATCAACCGGCTTATCCTGAGACGCAACGACCGATGCAGCCGCCCGCTTTTCGTCGCTGCCAAAGCGCACCATCAGGCGACGCAACATTTCAGCTTCCAACTCCGGATCTGCCGGACGCGGTTGCCAGCGCGTCTGCTCCTTGCCTTCGCTGATATAGGTTTCATACATACCGCGATGGCTGATGAAAATATCGGTTGTTCCCGGTTCAGAACCCTGCTCAAGACGGGTGCGGAACTTGTCGCGCTCAGCGGTCGAATAAAGGCTGTCAATCACCTTACCGAGAAAGTTACGGATCATGTCCTGCGGTATCTTGGCGCGGTTCTCTGCCCAGTCGGTTTCCATCACGCCGGCTTCCGGCACCTCAGTCTTGATCAGGAAACCCGTCTCCTGCCAGAAATCCTTGACCATCCCCCAGACCTTGTCCGGCGAGCCGGCAACCACCAGCCAGCGTTGATTCCCCGAGCGTTCCATGCGAGTCTTGTCAACATCGGGCAAAACGTTGCTCTCCTGCTGCGACTTTCCCTGCCCAGAACGCTCAGCGCTGTAAGTAGAGAAGTTCGCAGAACCCTTGCCGGCCGTATCAGGAACCGTGAACCGATCATCGCGTGAGGGCGAAGTGAGATCGGGCGGAACTTCGAGCGTGGGTGCTTTGCCGGCCGACTTGTAGTCGATTTTTTTGGATTCGATCAAGGTACCAGTACAAGCCGCCAGCGATAACACCAGCAGCCAGAACAGCAGGCGCGAAACAACAAATTTCATCGGGAATTCCTGGAATTAGGCAAACAGTCCGGCCTGACGCATAGCGACGCGAACGCGCTCATGACAGTCCGGTGACAGCGGGGTCAGCGGCAGACGCATGCCACTCTTGATCAAGCCAAGTTCCTGGCAAGCCCACTTGACGGGGATCGGGTTGGCCTCGCAAAACAGATGGCGATGCAAACCCAGCAGGCGAACATTTAATTCGCGCGCCCGGGCAAGATCGCCCGCCAGCGCAGCAGCGCACATTTCGTGCATCAGGCGCGGGGCAACGTTGGCCACTACCGAGATATCGCCTTTGGCACCAAGCAACATCAGCGCACAAGCACTGGCATCATCACCGCTATAAACAGCAAAACCTTCCGGCGCACGAACGATCAGATCGGTGCCGCGTTCGATGCCGCCGGTGGCATCCTTGATACCGATGATGTTCGGGATTTCGGCAAGTCGCAGCGCGGTATCGTTGCTCATGTCGGCAACGGTACGGCCCGGCACGTTGTAAAGAATGACCGGGATATCGACTGCTTCGGCAATCGCCTTGAAGTGGCGATAAAGTCCTTCCTGGGTCGGCTTGTTGTAATAAGGCACGACAGAAAGTGTCGCGCTGGCGCCAGCCTCTCTGGCGTAATGCGTCAACTCGACAGCCTCGGCTGTCGAGTTGGCACCGGTTCCGGCAATCACCGGAATTCGGCCCGCAGACTGATCGACGGTAACGCGGATCAACTCACAGTGTTCTTCAACGTTTACCGTCGGTGACTCGCCGGTCGTACCGACGATAACGATGGCATCGGTCCCTTCCTGCACGTGGAAGTCGACAAGGCGACGCAAGCCATCGAGGTCAAGGCTTCCGTCCTCGTGCATCGGGGTGACAATTGCAACGATCGATCCAGTAATCATGGTCATGGGAGTGCGCAAGTAGTTTAGCTTTGGGATTTTAACTGAAGGCCAGTCACATGCCTATAAAAAACCGCCATCCCGGCTAAGCAGCGCTGAACGGCGTTTTGCCTCGGTATCAGATATCTGCCAGCACCCTAATGTGCGCCGCAACGCTGCGTGCCAGAGCCGAAAGAGAATAGCCGCCTTCCAGCA
>JBIJCY010000195.1:0-5659 GCA_044344385.1 Rhodocyclaceae bacterium
GAAGGCAAGGGCTACGCCTGGGTGCCGGTCGAGTTCGGGCCGATTCGCGAGTAAAGTATTTGTGCGGGGGCTGCTGCCGGCGTGATCAGCCGGCCAGCAGGGCGCGTCGTTCGGTTTCGATACGGCCCATGAAGCGCTGAATCAGCGTTTCGTTCAGTGCGGAGAGCTTGATGAACTGGCAGCCCATGTGCCAGAGCGGCTTTCCTGTGCGGCCCTCAAGGGCGGTGACGTAGCGTACCTCGAGCGTCAGGGCGAGCGCACCGCTGTCGCGCAGGTCAATCCAGCTGTTATCCAGGATCTCCAGTTGCTCGAATTCGAGTTTTTCGGTCGATAGAATACCAACGCCGCCAATCGAAATGTCGTGCAGCGGCAGTGCTTTCTCTTGCGTTGAGCCTCTGCGGATGCGGCAGATATAGGGCGTGATCGTCGGCAGTTCAATGCGAAAAACGTCGCGTCGCTGCAGGCGCAGCAGGCTTTTTGGCAGCGCTACGGCGAGCACCAGTTCGCCGCGCAGTGTTGCTTCTCTCACCTGTAGTGCCGGAAACTGGATGCGGATGCCGCCAACAACGCTGGTGAAAATACAGCGGTCGGCACGCAGAAACGCGCTATTGGTTTCATCGCTGCCGCCGATGTCGAAGTAGAGATGGTTCTCGTCGCGTGAAATATCGATCAGGACGCTGAGAAAACTTTGCCTGCCACCATCGAAGGCAACGGAAATTGTTTCGCCCTGTTTGATCAGACCGCGCAGTTGGGAGACGATCTCGCGGCGTTCAGTCAGCGTGCAGCGTTCGATTTCTTCGTCTGTGAAGGTGTTGTTCATGATGTATTGCGGGTTTCTATCGCGTAATTTTCAGCATGGTCAGCATCCTATCGGCGTTCCGGCTTGAGCGCTACTGCCTGCGTGCCGAGTCGCTCGATCATCGCTCGTACGGCCTTGATCTGTAAGCCGTCGCGGGTGTGATAATCGATCCCGGAATACCCCCACCAGTCCCAGCAGCCTTTCGGGTTGTATAGCCATTTCCATGACCCGCCCGCCACGCCGTTGCGTGGCACGGTCTGCGGGTAGAGCACAATCAGGCGGTTGCTGTCGGCCCACGCGTTGTAGCCGGCGCCTTCAATAAAGCGTCGATCAACCTGCGCGACGCTTTGCCGGCAGCCGTGGAAAACAACGTGAATCCGGCACGCGCCATTCAGACAACTCTGCGGTACATAGGCATAACCTTCGTCGGCCAGACTCGTATCGATCGGCTTGCCATCAACAAAGGGGCGCTGATCGAAGCTGATGATTTTGCCATGTGCGGGTTGGACTGGCGCCTGCAGCAAGCCGAGCAGGTGCTTGAGCAGTTCGCCGGCGGCGTCGAGGTCGCCGCAGCGGTTAATAAAAGGTGGTTCCGAGGTATTGCAGGCATTGGGTTTCGGGTCTGCCGTCGAAATCATTGCGTGCCCGGCATCCGGCGGCTTGACGTAATGGATGGCGCCTGCCGGCAGCCACTCGCGGTAAAACGCGGCCAGTGCATCCATGACCGGCGCTTCAACGGTGTGATCTTTGCCGCCGGAGAGCAGCCAGACGCGGTCGTCGCGTAGATTGATCAGCGGGTCGATGCGTCCCGATTGCGCCAGCGTTTCTACCCGGCTTTTAAGCTGCGCCGGGGTTGGTAGCGGTGACCAGGACGATGGCGACATGCAATTGCTCAGCGCGCGCCAGGTTGATCCTTCGGCGCAGTAATAGGGGCCTCCGGCCAGCACGCCGGCACCGCGCACGAGTTTGGAATGAGCGATCTGAAACTGGACCGCCATATAGCCGCCGGATGAAACGCCCGAAACGGTCAGACCCTGCAGGTCAGCGCCCAGCGCAGGCAATTCCTCTGCGGCGCGGGCGCTCCCGCCGGGGATTGCCACGCAAAGGGTGAAAGCAAATGTCAGAATATGTCGGATAATGGGCGCCATGAATGAAATGCTGAAAACCGGGCCGGCGATGTTACCACTTGATCTCGTTGTTACCGAAAAAACGGGTCAATCTGCCAGCCTGATGCATTGAGCCAAAAATGACACGAATCCTCTTCGTCTGCATGGGCAATATCTGTCGCTCGCCCACGGCAGAAGGGGTTGTTCGGCTGCTCGCCGAGCGTGCGGGAATGTCTTCTCTCATTGAGGTGGATTCGGCAGGTACGCACGCTTCTCACGAGGGGGAGTTGCCGGATCAGCGTGCCAGAAAGGCCGCCGCCAGTCGCGGTTACAACTTGTCTGGCATGCGCGCGCGCTGTGTAAAAGAGCAGGATTTCAGTCGTTTTGATCGCATTCTGGCCATGGATCATCAAAACTTTTCGGCGCTCAGCAGATATTGCCCAAGCGAGCATCTGGACAAGCTCGGTTTGTTTCTGGATTACGCAGAGGGGCTTGCGCTGGACGAGGTTCCCGATCCTTATTACGGCGGCCCCGAGGGCTTTGAAAAAGTACTCGATTTGTGCGAGCAAGCCGCTAAAGGCTTGATCGAGGCGATCGCCAAGTCCGGTTTGGAACGCAGGAAAGATCGTCGTTAATCAAGTTTTTTCAGGTAGTCCTTGGTAAATATCTTGTCCGGCAAATCCCGCAGTTTCATGCTTTTGTATTCAAGAACTGATTGTTCGCCGCTCTTCAACGCATCATCCATGACCAAGCGGGTCGGCCGCAATCTTCCCTCCATGGACTGGAAGTTCTCATATTTGCAGGTTTTGAGCAGGCGGTTGGAAAGTGAGTAGAACTCGGCCTTGAACGGCCAGTCGTCCTTCTTTCGAACCCAATAAACCACTTTCTGGTAGGTGACGCTACGGTCGACGGCGATCAGCTCAAGCACGTGGTAATCCTCGTTGGCGATCGTTTCGCTGCGCAGTATTTTCGGGTTGTAATCGGCGGCAAAGTTGGCGCGTGCCAGATCGCCGTTCGCCACTTGCCCGGTCAGGCGTTGCGAAAGGGCGATGCGGATCGGCTGTGATACGTCAGGCATGAAAACCCATAGATCGCGCCCCTTCATGAGAATGATCTGGCCGCGTTCGGAGGCCGGTTCGGTGACCATCACCACCGTATTGCTGTTGCCTTTGGAGAGAATCCGGTATTTGCGCGATTCTCCCGGCGGGGCGGGTTGGCCGGCCTGGGCAGACTGGGTGCTCGTGATGTCTACATCAACCTGAAAGCCCTCAGCTGGAAAGCGGACTAGATCGGATCTTTCGACAATGGCGCGGGCCAGTGTATCGTCTGCCGCAACCGCAGGCTGGTTTTCCTGTGCCTGGCATGGCGATACGGAAAATCCGAAAAGGAAGGCGAGTATTGCTGCGGCCTTGACACTTTGATGCCGGAACGTCATGATTTCCATAGTTTTCACTCCATTGTGCTGGCCGTAGATAGGGTTGGCAGAGAGCCTAACAAATGAGCGTTGTCCGCATTGAGCACGTGTATAAGGATTATCAGCTCGGCGACCAAAAAGTCCAAGCCCTCAAGGACATTACCCTGTCTTTTGATCCCGGCGTGTTTCTGGCGATTGCCGGGCCTTCCGGCAGTGGCAAGACGACTCTGCTGAATCTTATCGGCTGCATCGATACGCCGACCAGCGGCAAAATATACATCAATGATCAGGATGTCAGTGGCCGGACGCCGGATCAACTTGCCGATCTGCGCAGCTGTACCATTGGCTTTATCTTCCAGACATTCAATCTGCTGCCCGTGTTGTCAGCGGCAGAAAATATCGAATATCCCTTGCTGCAACGCGCAGACGTTTCCATTGAGGAACGTAAAAAACGCGTGAAATACTTTCTTGATGTCGTCGGGTTGGGGAAATTTGCCGATCATCGGCCGAATCAGTTGAGTGGGGGGCAGCGTCAGCGTGTTGCGATCGCCCGGGCGCTGGCGATTCTTCCGGCCATCGTGCTGGCCGACGAGCCGACCGCCAACCTTGACCACAAAACCGGCGAGGAAATTCTGCTTTTGATGAAGCAGATCAACCGCGCTTTCAAAACCACCTTCATATTTTCAACGCACGACAAACGTGTGATTGCCAAAGCCGATCGTCTGGTGCGTGTCGATGATGGCACCATCTCTGCACTGGGTGTACGAACCGAAGCCAAATGGTCGCTTGCCCGGCAGCATCGTACGGTTGAAGCGGTTGCGACACCGGATCAGGCAAGCTAATACCATAAAGATAAAGGCCGGCACTGGTTGCCGAAAGGGGTCTCATGCATTGCAACAAAAGATCAACGCAACATCTTGTTTTTAAACAGATCGCCTGTTTTCTCATCACTCTGGGGGCGCTTCCGGCTTGGGCGGAGCCTGCGGGAGTTGCTGCACCTCATGTTCTTGCTGCGAATGCGGCCGGCGAAGCAAAGCCCGGTAGCCGGGATGCGCTTTTTGGCGACGATGATGGCGCCAAGCCTGTCAGTCGGGATGCGCTGTTTGGGGATGATGACGCCCCTGTAAAGTCCGGCGCGAAACCGGAAACGAAAGCGTCTTCTTCCGGCGGTGGCATCAAAGGCGTTTTGCAGTTCGAGTTGGCTCGCGCGTATCAAGGGCCGGAGCATTGGTCGAAAATGATGACCCGGGCCGATCTCAGTTCGCAAGGGGATCTGGGCGGCGGTATCAAGTGGAAGCTTGGCGCCCGCATGGACTACGACGCAGTTTATGGTATCAATGATTTTTACCCGGGCGCGGTAAAGCGAGACCAGCGCGCTAATCTGACCCTGCGTGAGAATTATCTGGATATCAGTTCCGGCGACTGGGATTTTCGTCTGGGCAAGCAGCATGTCGTCTGGGGTGAAATGGTCGGCCTGTTTTTTGCCGATGTCGTTTCGGCCAGAGAAATGCGGGAGTTCATTCTGCCTGAATTCGACATCATGCGAATCCCGCAGTGGGCGGCGCGGGCGGAGTATTTCAAGGATGATTTCCACGCCGAACTGTTGTGGATACCTTCTGCCAGTTACGATCAGAGCGGCAAGCCGGGCGCCGAGTTCTACCCTTATCAATGGGCGCCGCCAGGCGTTGGTGTGCGGTATCGGAACGAGGAGTTTCAGCCGCGCAATCTGTCGAATACCAACTATGGTTTGCGGCTTTCGACGCTTAAAAACGGTTGGGATATCTCCGGGTTTGCCTATAGCAGCATGGATGTCTCGCCGACGTTTTACCGGGATGCCGTGAGTCAACCGGGAACTTTTATTTATGAGGCTCGCCACAACCGGATCAACCAGTATGGCGGTACGCTGGCCAAGGACTTCGGATCGGTCGTGCTTAAAGGCGAGGCCGTTTACACCCAGGGGCGCCAGTTCAGCGTCACCCGTCTAAGCGATACAAATGGATTGGTTGCGCAAAATACACTCGACTGGGCGGTTGGTCTTGATTTTACCTTGCCGACCGACACACGACTCAACGTGCAAGTTTTTCAGCGCGACTATTTCCATTATGACCAGGATCTGCTTTCGGACAAGCAGGAGAATGGTTACAGTCTGCTGCTTAACCACAAGTTTGGCGATAAGGTTGAAGCGCAGGTGACATGGATTTCAAGCCTTAATCGTACCGATTGGTTGTACCGCCCCCGGGTTCTGTGGAATTTCGAACGGAACTGGCGGCTGGCGGTCGGCGCAGATGTCTTCAAAGGCCCGCCGCTCGGCTTCTTTGGCCGTTATGACGGCAAGGACCG
>JBIJCY010000194.1:0-5659 GCA_044344385.1 Rhodocyclaceae bacterium
CGGCCACCGCATTTCGCAAGCGTTCCAACGCTTCCGGCAACTGCTCTGTCGTTATCACGCCACGTGCGCTACGCGCTTTTCCAATAATCTCGAGCAAATGTTTTGCCGTCTCGGCCAACATGATCATTTCGCCCGAGACGCTTGAATTAAATTTGACCAGCATGACGCACTCCTGAAGCGACGGCGCACAGCGGCCGCGCATTGAACAAATGTCCGTTCCCTATTGCCATGATAGTGATAAGAGACAACAATATCCCAAACACGCAGGGAGAAGGAACATGAACAACATGTCCCAAGACACGGATGAAGCTGCATCCCGGCTTTTCACCAGCGAACTGGATGAGATTGCCTACAAGGAGGCAGCCAAACGTTTTCGCGCGAGCGATGGTGTTTCTGCGCTACTTTTCGGACGCAATATCGGCGAACTTGCTGCCCGTATGGCGAAGACCGGCATTAAAATTGTACTCGACGCCGCCGTAGAAAAACCTCCTTCCCTCCCTGGCCTGCGTGCCGTGCCGCTTTCCCAGCTTGACGTCGATACCCTGCCGGAAGCACCTTTTGACCTTATCGTCGGGCAGCTTGCCCTGCATTCGCTGCCTTACACTCAGGCGCGCGATGTTCTGCAACAATTACGGCATCTGCTGAAAATTGGCGGCAAGCTCTATCTTTCCGCCTATGGCAAACACTCTACACTTGGCGATCACTATCCAGACGCCGGCAAGCGGGTTCAGGACCGTTTTGCCGAACTGCCCTCACCGCTAGCAAAAATCTATGATTTGCACGGTTCCATCTGCCTCTACTCCGAGCGCGACCTGATCACCTTGCTATTTGAGGTCGGAATGCCGGTATTGCACAGCGCAACCAGTGGGCAGGGCAACGTTCGTGCGGTTTCCGTCCGGATCTGAGCAGGCCTATTCTGCAATCTGCTACCCACTTGCGGCCTAAAGGAAGCACACCAGAGCTGCGCCTCGGAATCGACCTTGGCGGCACAAAGATCGAGATCATCGCCCTCGATGTGCGAGGTCGCGAACTGATCCGGCGCCGCATCGAGACGCCACAGGGAGACTACATGGCGACATTGATAGCCGTCGCTGGCCTGGTCGAATCTATCGAATGCGAACTGAATCAGCACGGCAGCATCGGACTCGGCATCCCGGGAGCAGAATCTGCCGTCAATGGTCGCATCAAGAACGCCAACTCGACCTGCCTGATTGATAAACCGCTGCGTCGTGACCTACAAACATTGTTGCAGCGCGAAATCCGCATCGCCAACGACGCAAACTGTTTCGCGCTGTCAGAGGCGATCGACGGAGCCGGGCAGGGCGCCGAGATCGTTTTCGGCGTCATCCTCGGGACGGGTGTGGGGGGCGGAATCGTTGTTCGGGAGCAAGTACTCACTGGCGCAAATCACATTGCCGGTGAATGGGGCCACAATCCGCTGCTGCTGGACAATGAGAAATTTCCGGTGCCCGGCTGCTACTGCGGACGCAGTGGCTGTATTGAAACCTGGCTTTCGGGGCCAGGCTTAGCCAGCGATCACTCCCGGCATACGGGTCAAAATTTAACGCCGGAAGAAATCAGCAAGCACGCTAGCAAAGGTGATGCCGATTGCGAGGCCAGCCTTTTGCGTTACGAGAAACGTCTGGCCAGAGCGCTGGCGCAGATCATCAATATTCTTGATCCTGAAGTCATTGTGCTCGGTGGCGGCTTGTCAAAGCTGGACCGGCTTTACATCAATGTCCCGCCCCTCTGGACGCCCTACGTGTTCTCGGATCAACTTGTCACTCGCCTGCTACCTCCCCGGCACGGCGATTCGTCCGGCGTGCGCGGCGCGGCCTGGCTTTGGAACTCGCCCTGAAGAACCGCAACGCCCTAATCTTACTTGAACCTAATCCAGCCTTAAGGTATCCAACGACGCTATGCTCTGGCTCAAACTCTTCCTGCCCTTCGCTGGTGCCTACTTCCTCTCTTACCTTTACCGAACGGCCAACGCGGTCATCGGTCCAGTACTGGCCGATGAATTAGCCCTTGGTGCGGGCAGCCTGGGGTTGCTGACCAGTGCCTATTTTTTAAGCTTTGCACTCGCCCAACTACCGCTCGGCATGTTGCTTGATCGTTTTGGCGCGCGGCGGGTTGAATCTGGCTTGCTGCTGATCGCCGCCTCCGGCGCTGCGGTTTTTGCGCTCGGGCACAGTATTGGTGATCTAGCGATCGGCCGCGGGTTGATCGGGCTCGGTGTCTCGGCCTGCCTGATGGCCGCTTTCAAGGCGTTTTCCTTATGGTTTTCTGCCGAGCGGCAGGCTTCCCTGACCGGCTGGATAATGACGGCCGGCGGCCTTGGTGCGCTGGCCGCGACGGCACCTCTGGAAGCGGCGCTTCATGTCACCGGCTGGCGTGAGATATTTTTCGGGCTGGCGGCGCTGACGTTGGCGGTGGCTGTCTGGCTATTCTTCAGTGTTCCGGAGAAAGATGGCGCGGCAAAAGCGGAATCACTGGCAACACAATGGCTCGGCGTCAAACAGGTTTTTGCAAGTGCCCACTTCTGGCGATTCGCACCACTGGGACTGACGATGACCGGCGGCTTTATGGCGCTGCAGAGCTTGTGGTCGATCTCATGGCTGATGCAGGTCAACGGCTACACGCGTGCGGTGGCTGCCGATCACATGGCCGGCATGAGTGTTGCGATGCTGATCGCTTACGTTCTGATCGGTTTGCTGGCAACAGGCTTGGCCAGACGCGGCATCAAACCGGTTACGCTGCTTTCCGGCGCACTTGCACTCTCACTACTGACGCTGGCGTTGATTGCGACGCAGCGATTCGGACAGACTTATGTGCTGTGGATTGCCTACGGGATGTTTTCGAGCTTCGGGACGCTGGCCTATTCACAGGCCGCAGCCGGATTTCCGGTGGCGCTTTCAGGGCGCGCCAATACAGCCTTCAACCTGATGGTTTTTCTCGGCGCATTCGGTGTGCAATGGGGTCTTGGTGTGCTAATCGAGTTACTGCAAAAGCAGGGGCTGAGCACGGCAATGGCGCACCGCGATGCGGTTCTCGCCTTGCTCGGCTTGCAGGCGGCGGCGTTTATCTGGTTCTGGTTCACCGGCCGCCGCCCGCATTGACCTACACCGCGAGATCAATCTGTTGCAAGGTGCCGGCAGCACCATTTTCGCGTAAATACAAACCGGTTGCACGTACCTGCCCCTGCAGACGGTTGTCGTCGTCTTTCAGCGAAAACGGCGTATCAGTCGACCCCAGATAGAGTGCACCTACGCCCCGGTCCTTGAGACTGAGCAGACTCTCCTTACCATTGGCACCCCCTGACCAGACCTTTAGCGCAGCAAATGCCGCATCCGCTTCGTCGAGCCAGTTGTTGCCATCGCTATCGAGTCTCGCCAGATCGCCAAAACCATCGCCGCTACGCGCGCCAAACAGTTCGCTACCATCATTGATATGCCCGTCACCATTGAGGTCCATGGCAAGGAAGCCGCTGTTGCCGCGCAGACCGTTAAGCGATTCGCTCTTGCCATCGCTATCAAGATCAAAGTCAAAGCGCTGATTGCTCAATTCGGCGGCCTTACCGTCAAAATTAATCACCAGCGGATCACGCATCACCACTTTGCCTTGCTCAATCTGCTTACGCTCACACTGAAAATCGCGGCACATAGCCAGATCCAGCTTGAAAGCGATGGCATGACCATCGGCCGTACGAACTTCTCCGCTCGCCGAAAACTCGCTTTGCTCGTGCTCAAGGATCCTTTCGGTTGTCGTTGTTTCCCAGACAAACTCCCGGGGCGTATTTCGCGGCAGCCCCTCGTTCGGTTTGCCAGTGTGGGCAGCACCCTGCGGTTTAACGACATCGTTCACATCCGTCAGTTTCGCGTCGTACTGCCCGGAGATCAGCGCCAACAACTCGGCGATCAACTGCTCAAGCATCACAATAAGCTTATCGTTCTTCGCCGCAGATAAATTCGGCGCTACTTCCGGAACTTCAGATGACGCAGATGCTTCAGACACTCCATCGAGAATGCTCCGGAAGGAACATTTCGTGCTGATTTCCGTACTGCGCTGGCTCTCCAGATGGTGGCACCCCCCCAGAATCACACCCGACTCTTCGATCTTCATTTTCAACTCCCTGCTTGTTAAAGGATACAAGCCGGTGCAAGGCGCGTGCCAATACTAACTAATGAACAAAATCAGTCGGTTACCGATGCAACAAAACAAGTGTGCGGCAAAAGCCGCCGACCGGGCGGCAATACTGGCACCTAGAATTCGAGGGGGTCGACTTCCAAATGCCAACGCAGGCGCGAGGGCGATTTGATGGCATCAAGCGCACTGAGCCACGCCGCAAGAAAAACCTGCAAGGCGCGTCGCGAAGGCGATTCAATAAGCAACTGGCCGCGCTCAAGGTTGGCGCGCCGTGCCAGACGCATCGGCACCGGGTCGTAAAGCATGACGTCCTGATGTGCCTCGGCCTGTGGCCAGGCACGGGCGGTAGCAAGAAAAGCCAGTGCATCGGCCATTTTCGGCGCCTCGGCGCGCAACATGGCCTGATAGGCATAGGGCGGGAAACCCGCCTGTTCGCGCTCCTTCAGCTGCGTTGCGGCAAACGCCGGATAGTCGTGGCGGACCAGCGCGGCATAGAGTGGGTGATCGGGAAACTGCGTCTGAATCAGCACCTCGCCCGCCAGCTCGGCGCGACCGGCGCGACCGGCAACCTGCATCAGCTGAGCAAAAAGCCGTTCTGCCGCACGCCAGTCGGCAGCAAAAAGTGCGGCGTCGGGGCCGATCGCACCGACCAGCGTCAGCTTCGGGAAATCGTGGCCTTTGGCGAGCATTTGCGTACCAACAAGAATGTCGGCTTCGCCCGCATGAATCTTCTCAACCATCACCTCCCATTGCTTGCGGCTTTTGGCTGAGTCGCGGTCGACGCGCAGAATCCGCGCCTGAGGAAAACGCGCCGCCAGCACCTCTTCGAGACGCTGTGTACCACGCCCAAAGGGGTGAATATCCTGATTGCCGCAAGTCGGGCAGTTCTTCGGTACACGGCACTCAAAACCGCAATGATGACAACGCAACCGGCCATCGGCCAGATGCAGCACCAGATTGGCAGCACAACGAGTGCAGTGCGAGACCCAGCCACAGGCCGCGCAAGCCAGCACCGGCGCGTAGCCGCGACGATTGAGAAAAACCAGACTCTGCTCGCCACGCGCCAGACGCTTTTCAATCGCCCGCAGCAAGGCGCCAGAAAGACCGTCCTGCAATTTTTCCAGCCGGGTATCGATACGCTGAACAACCGGCAGACGGGCATTTTCAACTGCCCGTTCATGCAGAGTAAGCAGGGTATAACGACCACGCGTGCGACTGTCGGTGGCATTGGCCCAGCTTTCCAGCGAGGGGGTCGCCGACCCGAGCACAATCGGAATGCCGCGCTCACGCGCACGAAAAACGGCAACATCACGCGCCGAGTAACGCATGCCGTCCTGCTGCTTGAAGGACGGATCGTGCTCTTCGTCGACAACAATCAGGCCAAGATCCGGCAAAGGCGTGAAGACGGCCAGCCGGGTACCAAGGATGATGCGCGCGCGCCCTTCGAGCGCTGCGCGCCAGTTGCGGCTGCGCGCCGCCTCGGTTAGCTCACTGTGCAGGCTGACCAGCCCGG
>JBIJCY010000196.1:0-5648 GCA_044344385.1 Rhodocyclaceae bacterium
CTCGCAACTTCATGCAGAAATTTTCGTGTAAGTGAGCGAACTCTCTTAAACATCGTGTCGCCCTCCAATTAAGTAATCGCTTTTATGATACTACGCTCATGCTGAAAGCAAAGGAGATGGCTAAACCTGATTGAATTGCCACAACTCACCGACCAGCCAGGTCAAAAACCGTATACAGACTACAAATAGTGTCGGAATTTTTGACACACCGCTTATGCGCACTTGCAAACGCCAAATTGAACTATCATTTTATTATTTAGTAACAACAAGTTAATAAAATACATCGCGTCTGGCTTAAAAATTGCATGGCAGTAGCCGATACCTCACCTGTCGTGACATAAATCACAGACGGTGAGCACCAACAGACATATACTGGCCGCCATACACGCAGCTGCGGGCTGAGAGGTTCAAGATGAATTCGGAAAACAACATCGACAATAACGAGCAGTCCAAGGTGGCCACAGGCGTAAACGGGCCAACCGGCCGTCGGCGCTTTGTGCGCGGCGTCGCCGCTATCGTCCCCGTCGTTTTAACGGCCGGATCGCGCTCGGCTCTGGCAACGACCTGCCTTTCCCCATCAGCCAGCGCCTCGATCAGCCTGCTGAATAGCCGCCCAAATCGTGAAGGCGGTCAGTGCTCGGGGAAATCGCCAGGGTATTGGTACAACGCAGCCGATAACCACAACGACAAATTAGCGAGATTAACGCAGTTCGACGTAATCGGTAGCGGGTTTTCCGGGAAAACTATCGAGTATGTGATTGGTCTGAATGGCACAGGGGATGTCAGTCAGTTTGGAGCACACATTGGTGCCGCATATTGCAATTTGATTAGAGGCTGGGTGACCGTAGTCAGCCTACAAACGCTCCAGGAGATGTGGCGTAGTCGTGATCTCGGCTACTATCCCGTTTCAGGCTCGACTGCCGTTGTATGGGGTAAAGAACAGGTGAAAAGCTATTTGGTTAGCACATTTTCACATTTCGAAAATGCAGCAATAAAACCAAAAAAATAGCTTTTGAGCACAGCTTAGTGTTGGCAACCACTTTACGCTCACAAGCTGATTGATTGTGCTAAAGGCCTCGAAGTATTTACGCATACGTGATTGCGATGAGGGCGTTCTTGTCTTCGATGAATCCAGCGGAAAAACAAGCTTGTTGAACCATCAAGGCGCACTGGCGCTAAGCGCACTGTCCCCCGAACACGGTGTTGATGAGGCAGTTGCAAGACTGGCATCGAACATGGACAAGGAAGACGATAGCCAGGCATTTCAGGACCTGATTTCCTCCCTGGAGAATTCTGGATTAATCGTCCGTTGCTGAGTCTTGAGCGTTTTACCTCCAACGAAATACGTGGCGCCCTGCGAGGCGGTGACTTTCGCTTGCACATTGGTCGTTTCGCACTAAAAATCTCCAGCGTCCTTCCCGAATTCGAAAGCGCCCTGCGTCAGCTCTATGCCTACTATCCGGCGTCAATCAAGGGCGGCGCATACGACTACGATATTGACATATCCCCGCCGTCTTTCATTCGCCGCTGGATCAGGCGCAACGCCTTGTTTCACCTGTCTGGAGATGCGCCGTTCTTGCCGATGGAAGTTGTCCATGCGCACGCGCTGTTTGAATGGGGACTTAACTGGACCATCGGCTCTTATGCACACAACTTCCTGATACTGCATTCAGCGGTGGTCGAACTGAATGGCTGCGGCGCCTTGCTGGCAGCAACCTCAGGGAGCGGGAAAAGTACGCTGGCAGCCGAATTATCACTTCAAGGGTGGCGTCTGCTTTCCGATGAACTTGCCTTGATCGACAAGGACCTTCGCCTTGTTCCCTGCGCACGGCCGGTCAGTCTGAAAAACCAGTCGATTGAAGTTATACGTGCTCGACATCCAGACGCCGTTTTCGGGCCGTTTGCAATCGATACGCACAAGGGAACAATCGCACATCTTCCTGCACCAGAATCATCCGTTGCGCGCAATCTTGAGACGGCCGCCCCTCGATTGATCATATTTCCAAAGTGGACCGCCGATGCACCGTTGCGCCTTGACGCGATTGGCTCTGGAGAGGCGGCACTACGTTTGATTGACCAGTCTTTCAACTACCCTATTCTGGGTCGGCAAGGCTTCGAGCGACTGGCCGATCTGGTCGGATCAGCCGAAGCATGGGAGCTTGAATATTCCTCACTGGACGATGCGCGCGATGCCCTGGAACAACTGGTGAGCGAGCGTGGCTAAGAGATCTCCCTTACTCAACGTTCTGGTCGACAACCGTTCAATCGGCACGCTGAACAATGAAGAGTTCAGCTTACTGCTCGCCGAAGCTCGCACCTGCGGACTACTGGGCCGCGTAGCGCATGTACTGCAACAGTCCCCGCACGTCGATCTGTTTCCGTCACATTTAGCCGATCAGTTATCAGCGACAACAATTTATTCCAACGGATTCAGACAGGACGTCTGGCGTGAACTGAGGCATATTGAGCAAGCGCTTTCCACCTTGAACACCCCCGTCATCCTGCTCAAGGGCGCTTCGTACGTACTCTTGGGCTTACCATCCGCTGATGGCAGGGTTTTCAGCGATATCGACATCCTCGTAAAGAAAACCCACATCGCAGCGGCTGAGGCAGCACTGATGCTTGGCGGCTGGTCCACCGGCAAACTCGACGCCTATGATCAACGCTACTACCGGCAGTGGTCGCACGAAATCCCGCCAATGACGCATCTGCACAGAGGAACAACGATCGACCTGCACCACTCATTAGCCATGCCCACCTGCCGGGTACATGTGGACTCTGCGCGAATGATCGCCGAAGCAGTCCCGGTAGGTGAAGGTGGATTCTGGTGGCGGCTCAAGGACGAGGACATGATCTTGCACGCAGCCAGTCACCTGCTGCTGAACGCCGAGTTTGACCGTGGACTGAGAGACATATGGGACATCGATCTCCTGTACCGGTATTTCACGTCAATCTCGGCAGACTATCCTGAGCGCCTGTTTTCCAGAGCACGGGAAGTGGGACTGGAATCTATCCTCAGTCAAGCCTTGGGACTTGCCTCAAAATTTTTCAATACACCGCTGCCGGTTTATGTGCGGCCGGACAAAACAAGCATGTTTTCCCGACTGCTGGCCTGCGCTGCATCAACGCGCCATCCGGAAACCAGGCCTCGGGGCCAGAAAGCTGCCGATCTGGCGTTAATGTTGCGAGAAATGTATCTCCGGCTGCCGGGCAAATTATTGGCTGTTCACCTGCTACACAAGATAAACGACCTGTTCTCGACACCCGAGAAGACTTCGCTCTAATCCATCGCTGCCGCAGGGCAAGACTCAGCGCACTTCCCGCAACAATTCCTGCAGATACAGAACGGGGATGGCGAAGCTGATCCCCGACGGATGCGACAACACGGACTCCTTCGTTCCCTTGACGAATACCATGTTGATAATGCCGATCACCTCGCCCTTTTCCATTTCGAATAACGGCCCGCCACTGTTCCCCGGATAAGCGGTTCCATCCAGTTGATATATTTCGAACGTCCCGCTTTTCAGGCGCTTTATTACTTTTTCGTTGAGCTGGTTCGCTTTCGCGCTGGGCAGGACAATCGGCGTAATGGCCGAAATGATACCGCGGTGGGTTACCGGTGAAAGGCCAAGCACGCTGCCAATCGGAAAGCCGGTAAAGGCGACACTTTGGCCTTCGCGCACCGGGCCTCCGGACTGCAGGACCAACGCCGGCAATGGCGGCCCGTCGATACGAAGCAGAGCAAGGTCATGGGATTTATCGCCCGCCGTCGCCTTTGCCGGGCGCTGCTGCAGCAAACCATGGCCAGCCGTCGCCTGAATGACCAGAGTTTCACCATTGGCTGAATCAAGGTTTTCCGGTACGACGTGGGCATTGGTCGCCACCAGCGTGCCGTTGCCCACGACAAAACCCGTTCCCCGCATGACGAATGCCGGACTGCGCGTTTTCAGATAGGTGCCGACAACAACAATCGAAGGTTTTATCTGATCAATCAAGTCGGGCAAAGTGGCTGAGGCAAACTTTGTGAACGAAAACAGTCCCCAAAGGACGAACCACTTCACCCCTTGCCAGAAAGTCTTCACCCCGATTGAATGCACGCGATCTCCTGAAACGTTTATAGCTTTTTAGCAATCCGGATGCGCGGCAACTCCGGAGACGGCGTCGTCACCGCCGGATCGAAAGGGTGATCGTCTTTCTTGAAAGTGCCCATGACCTGCTTAACGTAGCCGCGGGTCTCCGCATAAGGAGGGACACCGCGATAGCGGTTCACTGTTCCCTCTCCCGAGTTATAGGCCGCAGCAACCAACGCCACATTTCCCTCAAAGTAGGCCAGCAGCCAGCGCAGATAAGACATCCCGCCACGAATATTCTGTTCAGGGTCAAATGGTTTTTTGACGTTAAAGCGCAACGAAGTTTCGGGGATAAGTTGCATCAAACCCTGAGCATTCTTTGGCGAAAGTGCTGCAGAATTATAGTTGGACTCAGCCCGGATCACCGCCATCACCAGGCGCGGACTGACGCCGTACTCCGGAGCAAGTTTACGCACCAGACCCAACACTTTCTCCCGCGCCGGATTATTCCCCGAATAGACATCATCGTAGTCAGGGTCGGCTGCCGAATAGCGCATGCATTCCGGCATGGGCGCCACTGTTTCACCGACAAAACGCAACATCTTCTGCGCCTGGGCGTGCCCTTTTTCAGCAGCTATCTTGAAAAAGTAGGCGGCCAATTCATCGCTGCGCGCCACACCCCGACCATTGGCATACATCCAGCCCAGACTGAATTGCGCTTCCGTGTCGCCATAACGGGCGCCGTCACAATAAAGACTGGCGGCACGAACGGGATCCTTGGCAACCCCCTCGCCGTGCTCGTAGGAACGAGCCTCTTGCCTGAGGATGACAAGGTCACCGGAGGATGGGTCGTCAAGGACGGCTTGCGCCGTCAGCGGCATAAAAAAACACAATGCAGCGAACAGCGCCACCAGCGATGATGCGTTCCGAAGAGTCTGATCGCAGGCGGCGCGCATGATCAGGCTCCGCGATTCGCCGCGCTCGTGAAGTGGGAAACGTACCAGGGCATGGCCACGCGAATACCTTCTTCCAGCCGGTGCGTCGGCACGTAACCCAGCAAATTTCTGGCTTTGGAAATATCCGCCTGTGAATGGCGAACATCACCGGCTCGAAACTCACCGTATCCTGGCTGCAGGCGACTCAATTCAGGCTTTGTCTCAGCCAGCACATCGCGCAACATTTCAAACAGGCGATTGAGCGAAGTCCTGGCATCCAGCGCCACGTTATAGACCTGATTGGCCGCCTCAGGATTTTCAGTGGTTGCCGCGAGCAGATTGGCCTGTACGGCATTGGCCACAAAACAGAAATCGCGGCTGGTTTCCCCGTCACCATTGATCAGCACACCGTCACCAAGCAGCATGGCGCGGGTCCAGCGCGGTATGACTGCGGCGTAAGCGCCTTCGGGATCCTGGCGTGTTCCAAAAACATTGAAGTAGCGCAAGCCGATCGACGAAAAGCCGTAGCAACGGCCAAACACTTCGGCATACAACTCGTTGACCAGCTTGGTTACGGCGTAGGGAGACAATGGCCGGCCAATCGTTTGTTCAACTTTTGGCAGATCCGGATGGTCGCCATAGG
>JBIJCY010000197.1:0-5629 GCA_044344385.1 Rhodocyclaceae bacterium
GCACGTCCAACGAAGTGCATTTGGCGCTGACCAAGGGCGAAATCGATCCGGAGAACGAAACGCTGGTGCGCGTTCATGAGCCGCTTTCAGTCCTTGATTTTCTGGATCCAACCGGTGGCCGGCATACGTTTACCCTCGACGTGGCGCAAGCCGCACTGGCGCGCGCCGGATCGGGCGTCATCGTGTTGCTGCATCGCCCGGAAAGCGGGCAGGACATTCTGGCAGCGCTTGGCGAGCCTGTAGCTGCTAAACGCCCGGTAGCCAAATGGGACCCGCGAATTTACGGTATTGGTGCGCAAATCCTGCGCGACCTCGGTGTACGCAAGATGAAGGTGCTCAGCAGCCCGCGCCGCATGCCGAGCATGACCGGTTTCGACCTTGAAGTGACCGGCCACGTTGCGACGCCGGCCGATCTCGACAAACTCTGATTCATTTAATTAAGGCACCGCCATGGCCCGCTACGACAATATCCACGAATATGAACCCGCGCTCACCGGGCAGGGCCTTGCCGTCGGCGTCGTCATGAGCCGCTTCAATCAGGACGTCTGCGAAGGTTTGCTCGGCGCCTGTACGGCGGAACTGAAGCGCCTCGGCGTCGCTGACAGCAGGATTGTCATTGCCACCGTGCCCGGCGCGCTGGAAATCCCGCTGACACTGCAAACGATGGCGCAAAGCGGTCGTTTCAACGCATTGATCGCGCTCGGCGCGGTGATTCGCGGTGAGACTTATCATTTTGAAGTGGTTTCCAACGACTCGTGCCGGGCCGTCATGGAAGTGCAACTGCATACCGGCGTGCCGATCGCCAACGGCATCCTGACCTGTGAAGACGACGATCAGGCGCTGGCGCGCATGCAGGAAAAGGGTTCGGATTGTGCCCGTACCGCCATCGAGATGGCTAATTTGTTGCGCGCACTGGGAGAGAAAACACAATGACTGCCACGAGCGACAAACCGCAGGCTGCCAAATCCGCATTACCCGCAAAACCGGCCAAACCGGCTGCCAAATCACCCCGTCGCCGCGCCCGTGAATTTGCCCTGCAGGGACTCTACCAGTGGCGCATCGGCGGCAACGACGAAGCCGCCATTGAAGCGCATCTGGCCGACATCAGTGGTTTCGACAAGGCTGACCGCGAATTTTTTGTCGGCCTGTTGCGTGGCGTGTTGGCCCAGCGCGAAGCTTTACAGGAGCAGTTGCAGCCCAGTCTCGACCGCCCGTTCAACGAACTTTCGCCCATCGAAGCCTGCATTCTGCTGGCCGGTGCGTTTGAGCTAAGCAACTATCCACAGACGCCGTACCGCGTAATCATCAACGAAGCCATCGAGCTGACCAAAGGCTACGGCGGCACCGACGGCCATAAATACGTTAATGGTGTGCTCGACAAACTGGCGGGGAAACTGCGCCCGGTTGAAGTCGAAGCCAAGCGCGTGGCACGGGCAAAAAGCTAAGCGCTTTCGACGCAGAGGGCGCAGAGACGCAGAGTTCGCAGAGAAAAGCGAATTGATCAAATGGGTTCTCTCTGCGGTCTTTGCGTCTCTGCGCTCTCTGCGTTGAAAGAGGTTTTCTTGTGCCGCCCTCCGAATTCGACCTGATCGCCCGCTACTTCGCCAAACCGACGCCGCAAGCCGTCCTCGGCCCCGGCGACGACTGCGCGTTGCTTGCGCCCACGCCGGGCATGGAGTTGGCGATTACGACCGATATGCTGGTCGCCGGCGTGCACTTCCTGCCCGATACCGACCCGCAGCAACTCGGCTGGAAAACGCTCGCCGTTAACCTTTCCGACCTCGCGGCAATGGGCGCCAAGCCGCGCTGGGCCTTGCTCGCCGGCAGTCTGCCAGGGGCCGACGAGCAATGGATCGCGGCTTTCGCGGAAGGGCTCTTCGCTTGCGCAAAACGCTACGGCGTTGATCTCGTTGGCGGCGATACAACGCGCGGCCCGTTGAATTTGTGCATCACCGCGCTTGGCGAAGTCCCTGCCGGCAAAGCGCTGCGTCGTGATGGTGCGCAGGCAGGCGATGATCTCTGGGTTTCCGGTCAGCCCGGCCTGGCCGCGCTGGGGCTGGCGCAGTTGCAAGGCAAGATACAACTTTCCGCAACGCTCGCCACGCGCTGCATCAGCGCATTGCAGCGTCCGCTACCGCGAGTTGATCTCGGACTGGCTTTACAGAATGGCGGCTTGGCGCACGCCGCCATTGACGTTTCCGATGGTCTGCTTGCCGATCTCGGCCATATGCTTGACCGTTCGGGCGTCGCTGCCGAAGTTTTTGGCACGCAACTGCCTTACCTGCCTCCCGGTGTTGACCCGGTTCTGGCACGGCAGTGCCAGCTGGCCGGTGGCGACGATTACGAACTGGCGTTTAGCGCCGCGCCGGCAAAACGGCTTGAACTGGCTGAACTGGCTGCCCGGCTCGATCTGCCGTTGTGGCGCTTCGGCCGTATCATTGCCGGCAACGCCGGGGCACTCAGCCTGCTCGATGAAAACGGCCATCCCTTACCGATAGACCGCAAAGGATTCGATCATTTTGATTAAAACCAGCACGCCACCCTCGATCCGCTTCCTGTTTTCGCATCCGGCGCATCTCATCGCCTGCGGCTTTGGTAGCGGACTGTCGCCTTTCGCGCCCGGCACCGTCGGTACGCTTTTCGCGCTGTTCTCGTTTCCATTGCTGCGTCCATGGATGAACGACTTCGAGTTGCTCGCCTTTCTCGCCGTCTGCTTTATCGGCGGCGTGCTGGCGGCACACAAGACCGGCGTCGATCTGGGCGTCGTCGATCACGGCAGCATCGTCTGGGATGAAATCGTTCCTTTCTGGATGGTCCTCGTTTTCTGCCCGCCGCATTGGCTATGGCAAGCCACCGCATTTTTCCTTTTCCGCTTTTTTGACATCGTCAAACCGCAACCGGCACGCTACTTCGACGAGAAGGTGAAGAACGGCTTCGGTGTGATGACCGACGATCTGGTCGCTGCCGGCTACACCGTACTCGTGCTGGCGATCCTGCAGTTCATCCTCAAATGAGCCAACAGACGCTCGAAACACTCGCCGCACAGGTCGGTTCGCTGCTGATCGCCAACGGCCAGAAGCTGGCGACGGCCGAATCCTGTACCGGCGGCTGGGTTTCGCAATGCCTGACCGCAATTGCCGGCAGTTCAGACTGGTTCGACCGTGGCTTCATCACTTACTCAAACGACGCCAAACGCGAAATGCTTGGCGTAAGCGCCGAGGTTCTGGCGACGCATGGCGCCGTCAGCGAAGCGACGGCCGCCGCCATGGCCACTGGAGCACTACGTCATAGCCGTGCCGACTGGGCCTTGGCGATCACCGGAATCGCCGGGCCGAGTGGCGGCTCGCCCGACAAACCGGTCGGCACGGTGTGTTTTGGCTGGGCGGGTCCGGGCGGTCGCCTGATTGCTGAAACCCGCCGCTTCCAAGGTGGTCGCGCCGAAGTTCGGGCGCAGTCGGTTGCACACGCGCTCGAAGGCATGCTGTTGCACGCGGCAAATCTGACTGCCTGAACAGGCGTTTTTTAGGCGCAAAAAATATTTCTCGACAACGACAGTGCATATACTGTATAAAATCACAGTATTGAGCGCCGGCAAGCCCTGCGTTCGAACATGAGATAATTTCTCCAATAAAGCCAAAGGACACGAAATGGACGAAAACAAGGCAAAAGCACTCGCAGCAGCGCTGGCCCAGATTGAAAAGCAGTTCGGCAAGGGCTCGATCATGAAAATGGGCGAGGGCGCTATCGAAAGCGATATTCAGGTCGTTTCGACCGGATCGCTCGGACTGGACATCGCACTCGGTATCGGCGGCCTGCCGCGCGGCCGGGTCGTCGAAATCTACGGACCGGAATCCTCCGGCAAAACGACGCTGACGCTGCAAGTCATCGCCGAAATGCAAAAGTTGGGCGGCACCGCCGCTTTTATCGACGCCGAACATGCGCTTGACCCGTCCTACGCCCAGAAACTCGGCGTCAAAATGGACGAACTGCTCATTTCGCAGCCCGACACCGGCGAACAGGCGCTGGAAATTGCCGACATGCTGGTGCGTTCGGCCAGCGTGGACGTCGTCGTCATCGACTCGGTCGCCGCACTCGTGCCGAAGGCTGAAATCGAAGGCGAGATGGGCGATTCACTGCCCGGCCTGCAGGCCCGGCTGATGAGTCAGGCGCTGCGCAAGTTGACCGCCAACATCAACCGGACCAATACGCTGGTCATCTTCATCAACCAGATCCGGATGAAAATCGGCGTCATGTTTGGCAGCCCGGAAACCACCACCGGCGGCAACGCCCTCAAGTTCTACGCTTCGGTCCGTCTCGATATTCGCCGCATTGGCAGCATCAAGAAGGGCGACGAAGTGGTCGGCAACGAGACGCGCGTCAAAGTCGTCAAGAACAAGGTGGCGCCACCCTTCCGCGAAGCAATCTTTGACATCCTCTACGGCGAAGGCACCTCGCGCGAAGGCGAAATTATCGAACTCGGCGTCTTGCACAAACTCGTCGACAAATCCGGCTCGTGGTACGCCTACAACGGTGAAAAAATCGGTCAGGGCAAAGACAACGCCCGCGAATATCTGAAAGCCAACCCGCAGATCGCCGAAGAAATCGAAGGCCGGATACGCGCTGCCGTTAACGTACCATCACCGCAACCGATCAAGGCGGCCGAGTAAAATAGCGCAATGAGTGGCACACTGCGCGAGCGTGCCCTGCGCTTGTTGGCGCGTCGCGAGCATGCGCGAGTTGAATTGTCACGCAAACTCGCGCCGCATGCCGAGTCGGCCGAGCAACTGGAAGCACTGCTCGACAACCTCGCTGCGCGGCGCCTACTGTCTGACGAACGCTATGTTGAAATGCGGCTGAACGCACGCAGCGGGCGCTTTGGCAACACCCGACTGGCCTACGAATTGCGCACCCAGGGGGTCGCCGCCGAATTGGTAAAGGAAGCGCTGACAAATATTGAGGATGAACAACACAGGGCGCAACAAGTCTGGCAGCGGAAATTTGGCAATCAGATGGAAGATGCTGCAGAACGCGCCCGCCAGATGCGCTTTCTGATAAACCGGGGCTTCTCGGGCGAAACCATTCGGCGCGTATTGCGCGGCGATTTTGAAGACGATTGAAATGGCCGAAACCAAAAGCACGCTTTCTGTACACAACCTGAAAAAGCGCTACAAAAAACGCACGGTGGTGCACGACGTCTCCTTTAAGGTGGGCAGCGGCGAAGTTGTCGGCTTGCTTGGTCCAAACGGCGCCGGTAAGACCACCTGCTTCTATATGGTCGTCGGTCTGGTTGCTTGTGACGGCGGCGATGTTCATCTGAACGACGACAAGCTCACTCACCTGCCAATTCACAAGCGTGCCCAGCTGGGTGTCTCTTACCTGCCGCAGGAAGCGTCGGTATTCCGCAAACTGACTGTCAGTGAAAACATCAAGGCCGTACTTGAGCTGCAAAATTTGCCGGCTGACGAAGTCGAAACACGCCTCGAACGCCTGCTTGAAGAACTGCACATTGCGCACATTCGTAACAGCCCGGCCGCCTCGCTGTCCGGTGGTGAACGGCGGCGCGTTGAAATTTCCCGTGCGCTCGCCACCGAACCGCGCTTTATCCTCCTCGATGAACCTTTCGCCGGCG
>JBIJCY010000198.1:0-5612 GCA_044344385.1 Rhodocyclaceae bacterium
CGGCACGGTGCCACGCTGGCGGTGTGCAGCCCCTTGCTGGATGGCGCGATTGAAGACGACGGCTTTGCGCTGAAAATCGGCGGCAAGGAAACGACCCGTTTAAAAGCCGGCATCGTGATCAACGCGGCTGGTCTTTCCGCTGTACGGGTAGCCGCATCGCTTGCCGGATTCCCCGCTGCGCAATTGCCAACCGCATTTTATGCCAAAGGCAACTATTACGCACTGGCCGGCCGAGCGCCGTTTTCGCGGCTGATCTATCCGCTCCCCGAGCCCGGCGGCCTTGGCGTTCACCTGACGCTTGATCTTGGTGGTCAGGCACGCTTCGGCCCGGATGTGGAGTGGTTAAACAACTCAACCGGGGAGCTTGACTACAGCGTCGCACCGCAACGTGCCGACGCTTTTTACGCCGAGGTACGCCACTACTGGCCGGGCTTGCCTGACGACGCACTGGTACCGGCCTACTCAGGTATTCGGCCGAAGATCTCCGGCCCGAATGCCCCGGCCGCCGACTTCCTGATTCAGGGGCCGGAAGCGCATGGCATCGGTGGGCTAATCAATCTGTTCGGTATCGAATCACCGGGACTGACATCATCACTGGCGATCGCCGAACTGGTCGCCAAAAAACTCCAGCTCGATTGAAGCTGTAAAGACCCCATGACAACACCCGACCGCCTTGTCCTCGACACCAACATCGTCATGGACATGCTGCACTTCGCCAACCGCCACACTTTGCCGCTGCAGATGGCGATCAATGACGGGCGACTGCAGTGCTTCACCGATACGGGATGTCTGGCCGAATTGGAGCGCGTTACCGGCTACCCGGAGTTCGGAATGGACACGGCAGCACGCCGGACGTTGATGGAAAATTACCTGAAGTTTGTCAGCGTCTGTGACGCCGACAGAGAAGAGAACTACGTCCTGCCGCGCTGCCGTGATGCCGACGACCAGAAGTTTCTGATCCTCGGTGTGCGCTGCAAGGCCGACCTGCTGATCACGCGCGACAAACTGTTGCTCAAACTCGCCCGGCACCGCCACAAGCCGCCGCCGTATGCGATTGTTACGGCGGAAGCGGCGTACGGCTTGTTGAGTCTTTAATTACAAACCACCGTGTGCCCTGAGATATCACGGCAGACGGTCGTGCCGTTCGGGCCGTTGATTACGGTCAGCCCTTTGTGATCATTGTAATAAGTCGTCGGCCCGCGTCGCTGGGCATTCGGCGTTATCTGCTGTTGCTGCTGCACGCCACTCATCGGGATTCCTGGGGCCGCATTGCCCTGTTCGATCACCATGCCCGAGGGCGGCTGGTTTTTCTTCATGTTATACAAAATCGTCTGGTCACCGCCCTGTTGAGGCATCTGTTGACCATACTGCTGTTGTTGCTGCCCGTACTGCGGTTGCTGGCCATAATACTGGGCCTGCGCAAGCGGTGCGGCGGCGAGAAGAAACAAAGCAAAAACGGGAAAAAAGGTGCGCATGATCATCTCTCCTTGGTTACTCAATTCAGTATAGACCACTCATCGTACTATGACGATAATCTACGGCGGAACACCCAGTGCTTTTCAGTTGAAGCCTCCGCATCGTAGCAATACCCCTCGCCAGAGAACTTCTTCAGCCCTGCCGGCGCCTTCATCCGCTGCTGTATCGCAAAGCGTGCCATCAGCCCGCGTGCGCGCTTGGCATAAAAACTGACAACCTTGAACTTGCCGGCACTCCAGTCTTCAAATACCGGTTGAATCACCGGAACAGCCAGCGCTTTCGGTTTCACAGACTTGAAATACTCTTCCGAGGCAAGATTGATCAGCGCGTTGGATTTCGTCTCAAGCAGCAACGCATTGAGGGCATCGGCAATGCGTTCGCCCCAGAAGGCATAGAGATCCTTGCCGCGCGGATTAACGAGGCGGGTGCCCATTTCCAGGCGGTAGGGCTGCATCAGGTCAAGCGGGCGCAGCAAACCATAGAGACCGGAGAGTATGCGCAGGTGTGTTTGTGCAAACTTGAGATCGGCCGGCGCAAGCGTCGCCGCATCCAGCCCTTCATACACATCGCCGTTGAAAGCAAGCAAGGCCTGTTTGGCATTATCCGGAGAAAACGGCAAGGTCCATTCAGCGTAACGCGTCGCGTTGAGCACCGCGAGTTGATCACTGATACTCATCAACTTGCTTATATCGACCGGTGACAGCTTGCGCAATTGCCTGATCAGCAGTTGTGACTGATCCAGCAAAGCTGGCTGCGTATGTTCGGCGATTGTCGTCGGCGTGGTGAAGTCAAGCGTTTTGGCAGGTGAAAGAATAATGATCATAGCTTGGTTGATGGCCGGAGTAATTTGCTAGGATTGTAATCGACACCCATTCCCGTCCACCGTTCCCGGTGGCTCACGCTGCGATAAAAACCCCCATGGAACAACTGCTCACCCGCTTTGCCGCCATCGACGACGACTCGAAAACCGATCCGGCCGAACTGCTCACGCAGCTGGTGGAGGAAATCCGGCCGCGCCGCGCCGACGATTTCGAATCGGCCCGGCGGGCCCTGCAAGCACTCTGTCACATCCTCAGCACACAACCCGATCTGCGTGCCAACCTGCGCAAGGGCCTGAGCATCCTGAACCGGGGCTATCGCCATAGTGAGTTATACACGTCGACCGGCATTCTGCCCAATACCGGTTTTGGCGCCGAAGCACTGCGGCGCATCGGCCATACTTTTCTGCCCGACGTACTCGACCCGGATCTGTTGCGCACGGTGCTGCGCCGGGTATTTCACAAACCGGGCGACAAGCACTGGGTAATTGGCGTAGGCGAGGATGCCTGGCTGCAATTGCTCGAAGCACTGCGCTTCGACGAGACGCCTGCCAGCCCAACACTACCGAACGCGATCGCCGAGATCCTTCGCTCGCTGCGCGTGCTTTCCTACTGGATCGCGGCTTTCGGCATGGAGCCGGAGTTACTGCGACTCGAACCCTCGCTGGAAACCTACGAGTCGCCTTTCGTCACCCAAAATAACGAACTAACCGCCTACATCGACGCTTACCCCGAAACCTGGCGCAAGCCGGAAGCGCAGAATATCGACGAGAAACACCTGCGCGTGCTGCACGACCAGTGCCGGGAAGTTATCGAACGGGTGCGCAAACATGCGGCGCGCGACGGCACGAGCATCCGCCTCACCTACCACCTCAAGCGCCTGCAACAACTGATCCGGCGCAGCGATCAACTGCTCGACATTCTCGCCGCCCTGCAGGACGACCCCGACGGCGCAACGGCCTACCCGGCCATCGTCCGCCTGTTCAGCCGGCTGGTTCACGACGAGTGTCAGCGCAACAATCTCCAGCAACACTGGCGGCAAAACGTTGAACTGATCGCCCTGCGCGTCACCGACAATGCCGGCCATCAGGGTGATCACTACATCACAGAGACACGTCAGGAATACTGGTCAATGGCGCGCTCGGCGATGATTGGCGGCGTCATCATTGCCTTCATGGCCTGCTTCAAGATTCTGCTTGGCAAAGCTGAAATGCCGCCGCTGACCGGCGCCATCACCTTTTGCCTCAATTACGGACTGGGCTTCTGCCTGATCCACATCCTGCACGGCACGGTCGCCACCAAGCAACCGGCAATGACTGCCAACGCGATCGCCGCCAGCATCGGCGAAGCAGGTGGCAAGCTGCGCAACATCGATACGCTAACCGATCTCATTGCGCGCACCGTGCGCAGCCAGATCGTTGCCATTCTCGGCAACGTCTGTATCGCCATCCCGCTCGCCGGACTGATCGCTTACATCGTTCTGGGCATCAGCGGCGAACATTTCGTCAGCCCGGAAAAAGCGGCTCATCTATTTGAAGACCAAAGTCTGATCCACAGCGGCGCCGTGTTCTATGCTGCAATCGCCGGCGTCTGCCTGTTTCTGGCCGGCCTGATCAGTGGTTATTACGACAACTACGCCGCCTACAACCGCGTCCAGGAACGCATCCTGCAACTTGGCTGGCCGAAACGCCTGTTCGGCGAGGCACGCATGCGCCGCGTTTCGACCTATATCGGCGACAACCTCGGCTCACTTGCCGGCAACCTGTTCTTCGGATTCCTGCTTGGCGGCGTGACGATCTTTGGTGTGCTGTTCGGCCTGCCGATCGACATCCGCCACGTCGCTTTTTCATCGGCCTTTGTCGGCATCGCCTATGTCGGGCTGGATTTCGCGCCGGACATCCGGCTCTTCGTGTGGGCGGCGGCAGGTGTTGCCGCCATCGGCATCGTCAACCTGACCGTCAGCTTCGCCCTCGCGCTGAATGTCGCCCTGCGCGCGCGGCAGATCCCGGAAGCCCAGTGGCGACTGATCGCCAGCGCAGTTCTGCAACGCCTGCGGCAGCATCCGAGGGATTTCTTCCTGCCGCCGAAAAAGCCGGCCGAACCCTAAACGAGCGGAACTTCGCCAGCGTCACCTGTCACGACGAACAAACTGATCAAAGTCCGCCAGCGGCAAGGGACGGCTAAACAGGTAGCCCTGATAGGCATGGCAACCGTGACTGCTGAGAAAGAGGAGTTGCTCCTCGGTTTCGACGCCCTCGGCGATAACGGCCATGCCCAGACTGCGCGCCAGTGCGACGATAGTGCGGGCAATGACGGCATCATCGGGATCGGTAAGCACATCCCGTACAAACGACTGATCGATCTTGAGCTGGTCGAGCGGCAAACGCTTGAGATAGGACAGCGACGAATAACCCGTGCCGAAGTCATCCAGCGAGAAACACACACCGTTCGCCTTGAGCACGATCATCTTGGCGATAATGTCCTCTATGTCATCGAGCAGCAGACTCTCAGTCAGTTCTAATTTAAGCTTACCGCTGCCGAGGGCATTGCATTCGCAAATCTTCAGCACCTGATCGACAAAGTCCGCCTGGCGAAACTGGTGGGCGCTGACATTCACCGCTAGGGTGAGGTGAGCAGTTTCCGGCGATTTTGCCCAAGCACTCAGTTGCACGCAGGCAGTTTCCAGCACCCATAAACCGAGCGGCAGGATTTGCCCCGTTTCCTCGGCCAGCGGAATGAACTCAGCCGGAGACACCATACCGCGCTGCGGGTGCTGCCAACGAATGAGTGCTTCGGCGCCCGTAACGGTGCTGGTGTGATCCACCTGCGGTTGGTAGTGAAGAACAAACTGATGCTTCAGCAACCCCTGGCGCAGATCAGCCTCCATGGCAACCCGGGCGGCAACCACAGCCTGCATTTCCGGATCGAAAAAGCGCAGGGCGTTGCGACCGGAGGCTTTGGCCCGATACATGGCGAGATCAGCCTGTTTCAGCAATTCTTCCAGAGAACTCTGTTGATCGCCGAACAGCGTAACGCCAATGCTCGGTGTGCTGTGCTGCGGGCTGTCCTGAAGCATATAGGGTTCATTGAGCGAGGCGAGAATTTTTGCACCGACTGACTCGGCCTGACTGGTCGCCTCCAGCGCGTTGCTGCTCAAATCTTCCAGCATCACCACAAACTCGTCGCCACCGAAGCGGGCCACGGTATCGCCCTCGCGAACGCAACCGACGATGCGCAATGCGACCTGCTTCAGGAGCAGGTCGCCAACGTAATGGCCACGCGTGTCGTTAAGCCCCTTGAAATCGTCCAGATCAATAA
>JBIJCY010000199.1:0-5589 GCA_044344385.1 Rhodocyclaceae bacterium
CGGCATTGGTCGTGCACGAAGCGTTCGAGACGAGCAATTCGTTGCCGGTCAGTTGTTGCTGGTTGATGCCGTAGACGATCGTCGCATCAACATCCTCGGCGCCGTGGCCGGGGTGCGAGAGCAGCAGGCGTTTGCAGCCGGCGTTGAGGAAGCGCACCAGGTCGCAGCGATAGCCGTAGTGGCCCGAGCATTCGATCAGCAGATCGATGTCGAGCGCACGCCAGTCGATTTCTTCGGGGGTGGTGGCATGGCTGACGGCGATGGCGCGGCCATTGATTTCGAGCGCGCCGTCCTTGAGTTCGACGCTGCCGGGAAAGCGGCCGTGCGTCGAGTCATAGCGCGTCAGGTAGGCGATGCTGTCGAGATTGGCCGGTTCGTTGATGGCAACAACCTGCAGCACATCGCGCAATGGCGATTCGAGCAGGGCGCGCAGAAAACAGCGGCCGATGCGGCCGTAGCCGTTAATAGCGAGTCGGAGCGGGCGGGTCATAAGCCATTGGGCACGGAGAATGCCCCCTGCGTGCGCTGTGCGGGGCATGTCTCCGTGATGGCGGTCATTACTTGGCGTTCATGAACGCGCGCGCGGCATCGAGCATGCGGCAGGAGTAGCCCCACTCGTTGTCATACCAGGCCAGTACCTTGACCAGCGTGCCGTCGATGACGCGTGTTTGCGTGGCGTCGAAGGTCGAGGAAACGCGGGTGTGGTTGAAGTCGCTTGAAACCAGCGGGTCGTTGTTGACGGCCAGTACACCCTTCATCGGACCGTTGGCGGCGGCGGTCATCAGTTCGTTGATTTCTTCCTTCGTCGTCGGGCGTTCGGCCGTAAAGGTGAGGTCGACCAGCGAAACGTTAATCGTCGGCACGCGCAGCGCGAAGCCATCGACGCGACCCTTCAACGCCGGCAGAACCAAACCGACGGCCTTGGCGGCACCCGTCTTGGTCGGAATAATGTTCTGCGCACCGGCACGGGCACGGCGCAGGTCCTTGTGGCGTACGTCCACCAGCACCTGGTCATTGGTGTAGGCGTGGATCGTCGTCATCAGGCCCTGCTTGATGCCGATGTTGTCCTGCAGCACCTTGGCGACCGGCGCGAGACAGTTGGTCGTGCACGAGGCGTTGGAAACGACGGTCATCGCACGGGTCAGGATTTCTTCATTGACGCCATAGACGATGGTCGCATCGACATCATCGCCGCCCGGTGCAGAGATCAGCACGCGCTTGGCGCCTTGGTCGAGCAGGGCTTGTGCCTTGGCCTTCGAGGTGTAGGCGCCGGTGCATTCGAGCAGTACATCAACGCCGTGGTCGGTCCAGTTGATGTCTTTCGGGTTCTTGGTCGAGTAGAACGGAATACGCTTGCCGCCGACGATCATGCAGTTCTCGCCGTCGGTCTCGACCGATGTGGCAAAACGGCCGTGCGTCGTGTCGTAACGGGTCAGGTGGGCGTTGGTCGCGATGTCGCCGGAGGCGTTGATGGCGACGACGTCGAATTCGTCCTGCAGACCATATTCCCAGATGGCGCGCAGCGTGCAGCGGCCGATACGTCCGTATCCGTTGATGGCGATTTTGATGCTCATTTAAAAACTCCCTTGATTTACAGAATTTCTTTGACGGTGGCGACGACGTTGTCGACGGTGAAACCGAAGAACTTGAACAGTTCGCCAGCCGGGGCCGATTCGCCGAAGCGGTCGATGCCGATTACCGCACCTTCGAGGCCCACGTACTTGCGCCAGTAATCGGACACGCCGGCTTCGATGGCGACGCGTGGGATGCCATGCGGCAGAACCGATTCGCGGTAAGCCTTGTCCTGACGGTCGAAAACGTCGGCGCAAGGCATTGAAACGACAGATACGGCAACGCCGGCTTCGGCCAGCGCCTCCTGCGCGTCGAGCGCCAGCTTGATTTCGGAGCCGGTGGCAATCAGCACGGCTTCGGGAGCGAGCGCGTCGGACAGCACGTAGCCGCCGCGACGGATCGTTTCGGAGGCGATGGCGCCGGTCACTGTTGGCAGATTCTGGCGCGACAAGGCGAGGATGCTCGGGCCGTCGGTACGCTCAATGGCGGCCTGCCAGGCGACGGCGGTTTCGGTTGCGTCGGCCGTGCGCCAGACATCGACGCCGGGGATCAGACGCAGGCTGGAGACGTGCTCGACCGGCTGGTGCGTCGGGCCATCTTCGCCAAGGCCGATCGAATCATGCGTATAGACCATGATCTGGCGCTGTTTCATTAGCGCCGCCATGCGGATGGCGTTGCGCGCGTAGTCCGAGAAGACGAGGAAGGTTGCGGTGTAGGGAATGAAGCCGCCGTGCAGCGCGAGGCCGTTGGCAATCGCCGTCATGCCGAATTCGCGCACGCCGTAATAGATGTAGTTGCCGCCGGAAGTCTTGCTGACGCCTTTTGAACCCTTCCACAGCGTCAGGTTCGAGCCGGCGAGGTCGGCCGAGCCGCCAATCAGTTCGGGTAGCAGTGGGGCGAAGGCGGAAATGGCGTTCTGCGAAGCTTTGCGCGTAGCAATGTTCTCGGCCTTAGCGGCGATTTCGGCTACTGCTTTGGCGGCATCGGCATTCCAGTTTGCCGGCAGCTCACCGCCGGTGCGGCGCGAAAACTCGGCGGCAAGTTCGGGGAACGCGGCCTGATACGCGGCAAAACGCGTATTCCAGTTGCTTTCGAAAACGGCGCCGCGCGTTTTACCGTTCCATGCCGTGTAAACGTCGTCCGGAATTTCAAAGGCAGCGGAGTTCCAGCCGATGCGCGCACGGGTCGCGGCAATTTCATCAGCGCCAAGCGGTGCGCCATGCACGTCGTGCGTACCTTCCTTGTTTGGTGAGCCAAGGCCGATCGTCGTCTTGCAGCAGATCAGTGTCGGTTTGTTCTTTTCGCCACGGGCAGCGAGCAGCGCCTTTTCGATGGCTTCGCCGTTGTGTCCGTCGACGTTGGCGATGACCTGCCAGCCGTAGGCTTCAAAACGCTTCGGCGTATCGTCGGTGAACCAGCCTTCGACATGGCCGTCAATTGAGATGCCGTTGTCGTCATAGAAGGCGATCAGCTTGCCGAGGCCCAGCGTACCGGCCAGCGAGCAGGCTTCATGCGAGACGCCTTCCATCAGGCAGCCGTCGCCGAGAAATACATAGGTCGAGTGATCGACGATTTCGTGGCCGCCCTGATTGAATTCTGCGGCCAGTGTCTTTTCGGCAAGTGCAAAACCGACGGCGTTGGCGATGCCCTGGCCAAGCGGGCCGGTCGTTGTCTCGATGCCCGGCGTGTGGCCGACTTCGGGATGCCCCGGTGTCTTCGATCGGAACTGGCGGAAATTCTTCAGGTCGTCGATTGAAACGTCATAGCCGGTCAGGTGCAGCAGCGCGTAGACCAGCATCGACCCATGGCCATTGGAGAGTACGAAACGGTCACGATCAGCCCACTGCGGATTAGCGGGGTTGTGGCGCAGGTGACGACGCCACAACACTTCGGCAATTTCGGCCATGCCCATCGGGGCACCGGGGTGGCCGGAGTTGGCCTTCTGGACCGAGTCCATGGCAAGAGCGCGAATGGCGCCGGTCAGCGGGGTAAAGCAGGCGTTGGAAGCAACGGACACGATGGGTTTGCCGATCAGGAAAAGTCTGAGGAAGGGCGGAATTATCCGCCAAAACAGGGGTTTTTTCCAGTTCGGGCGTTGTTCCACGCGCTGCGTGCCTGCGGTGTTGCGCGAAAGCCTTGTGCGTCGTGTGCTCCGGCAAGTTGCTGCGGTATAGTCCGATTATTCGCAACAGGTTAAGCGTCACAACCACGGGGAGCGGGCGATGAGGGAATTTTCCGGAAACTGGATGCACCATTCGGGCGACTTCTGGGGTGGCCTGGCGGCCATGCTGGTGGCTTTGCCGGCATCGGTGGCCTTCGGCGTTACCGTGTATTCAGCGATTGGCCCCGAGTACGCTGCCTTCGGCGCACTCGCCGGCATCCTTGGTGCGACGGCGTTGGGACTCATTGCTTCAACCTTTGGCGGTACTGATCGACTGATCAGTGCGCCCTGCGCCCCGGCGGCTGCCGTGTTGTCAGCATTCGCTATTGAACTCGTGCATCAGGGCAGCGCTTCGACGACCGTCGTGCTGATGATGACTGTACTCGGCATCCTGACCGGCCTGATTCAGCTGCTCATCGGTTTTCTCGGTGTCGGCAAGCTGATCAAATACATCCCCTACCCGGTGGTCAGCGGCTACCTGAGTGGCGTCGGCCTGATCATCATCGGCAGCCAGATACCCAAATTCGCTGGTGCCCCCGCCGGATCGTACTGGCTCGAGGTACTGATTACGCCGCAGCTCTGGGATTTTCGTGGGCTGGTTATTGGTGGCGCGACCGTTGCGGCGATGCTGATTTCGTCGAAATTCATCAAGGCCGTGCCGGCAACCATCGTCGGCATCGTCTCCGGTGCGCTGGCTTATGGGGTTTTGGCCAGTAGCGATCCGTCGATGCTTGAGCTGGCCGGCAATACGCTGGTGATCGGTCCACTCGGCGCGACAGGAGAGGGCTATCTTGGACTGATTACCAACCGCTGGACGCAGATTGGCGAACTCAAGCTGTCGCAGATAGGCGGCCTGGTCGGCAGTGCGGTCACGCTGGCCGCACTGCTTTCCATCGATACGCTGAAGACCTGTGTTGTGCTTGACCAGATGACGCGCACGCGGCACGACCCGAACCGGGAACTCGCTGCGCAGGGCAGTGCCAATGTCATCGCCTCGATCATTGGCGGCATGCCCGGTGCAGGCACCATGGGCGCCAGTCTGGTCAATCTGTCGAGTGGCGCAAAAACCCGTGTTTCCGGCATTGTCGAGGGTGTCCTCGCTTTGTTTGCCGCCTTGTTGCTGGGCGCTTTCGTTGCCTGGATTCCCGTAGCAACCCTGAGTGGCGTGTTGATTGTCGTCGGCTTGCGCATGATCGATACAGATCCGCTGCGCTTTCTCGAGTCCCGGTCTACCGCTCTGGACTTTTCAGTTGTTCTGGCTGTTGTCGCGGTTGCGCTGACGGTCGGGCTGATCGCCGCGTCGGCGGTCGGCGTCATCCTGTCGATCATTCTGTTCCTTCGCGAGCAGGTCGGCGGGTCGGTGGTGCGCCGCAGAAGCTGCGTCAGCAATCGCTCGTCGACCTGGTACCGGCCCGAAGCGGAGATGCGCATTCTTGAACAGAAAGGTGAGAAGGCCGTTATTTTTGAGTTGCAGGGCAGTCTGTTCTTCGGTACCACGCATCAATTTTATCTGACGCTCGAACCTGAACTGCGTACCTGCGATTACCTGATTCTTGATCTGCAGCGCGTCCAGTCGCTGGACATTACCGCCGCCCACATGCTCAACCTCGTACGCGATACGCTGAGCGAACGCGGCGTTCCCTTGCTACTGTCAAATGTGCGTGAGAGCCTGCCCAATGGCCGTAATCTCCGCGAGTTTCTTGATTTGACGGGGCTGACCAGCGGCACAGGCACCGTCCTCATCATGCCAACACTCGAGGCGGCCATCGAGTGGGTTGAAAATCATCTGGTGGGGGAGCTGGATGAGCCAGCTATTGAACCGCCTCCTCTGCAATTGCAGGAAATGGAATTGTTTC
>JBIJCY010000201.1:0-5570 GCA_044344385.1 Rhodocyclaceae bacterium
GCCGCTCTCCGCCCGACAGCGCCTGGCCGCGTTCGCCGACCAGCGAGTCATAGCCATGTGCCAGACGCAAAATGAATTCGTGGGCGTGCGCGGCGCGGGCAGCGGCGACAATTTCTTCGCGCGTCGCCTCGGGTTTGCCGTAGGCGATGTTCTCGGCGATCGTGCCAAAAAACAGGAATGGCTCCTGCAGGACGAGGCCGATGTGCTTGCGGTATTCGGCAACTGGCAAGGAGCGGATGTCCACGCCGTCGATCAGGATCGCGCCTTCGGTTACATCATAAAAACGGCAGATCAGGTTGACCATGGTGCTCTTGCCGGAGCCGCTATGGCCGACGAGGCCAATCATTTCGCCGGGTTTGATATTGATGCTGATGTCGCGCGTGACGCTGCGTGTACCGTAACGGAAGCCGACGTTGCGCAACTCGATGGCACCAGTGACGGTTGGCAGGTGCACTGGATTGACCGGTTCGGGAACGCTGGAAATATGATCGAGAATATCGAAGATGCGCTTGGCGCCCGCAGCGGCTTTTTGCGTAACCGAAACGATGCGGCTCATTGAGTCGAGGCGCAGGTAAAAACGGCTGATATAGGCAAGAAACGCGGTGAGCACGCCGACCGTGATCTGGTCCTTTGACACCTGCCAGATGCCAAATGCCCAAACGACGAGCAGGCCGATTTCGGTAAGCAACGTAACGCTCGGCGTGAACAAGGACCAGACCTTGTTCACCCGGTCATTGACCTCCAGGTTGTGGTCGTTGGCTGCGCGGAAGCGTGCTGCCTCGCGTTTTTCCTGGGCAAAGGCCTTGACCACGCGGATGCCTGGAATGGTGTCGGCGAGCACATTGGTCACTTCAGCCCAGATGCGGTCAACGCGCTCAAAGCCGGTGCGCAGTTTTTCGCGCACGACGTGAATCAGCCAGGCAATGATTGGCAGCGGCAGGAGCGTGACCAGCGCCAGCCAGGGGTTGATCGACACCAGAATGACCGTGGTCATGACGATCATCAGCACGTCGGTGACAAAGTCGAGAAAGTGCAGCGAGATGAAGATGTTGATGCGGTCGGTTTCCGAGCCGATGCGCGCCATCAGGTCACCGGTGCGTTTTCCGCCAAAATATTCTTGCGAAAGCTTCAGCAGATGCTCGTAGGTGGTTGTGCGCAGATCGGCGCCAATGCGTTCGGAGACCAGAGCAAGAAGATAGGTGCGCGCCCAGCCCAGCACCCAGGCGACAACCGCCGCGCCGAGCAGGCCGGAAAGATAAAGCATGACCAGCCCGGTGTCGATCGGTTTGCCGTTCTGATAGGGGATCAGCACGTTGTCCATCAGCGGCATCGTCAGGTAGGGCGGTACCAGCGTCGCTGCCGTTGAAATCAGCGACAGGATGAAGCCGGCCAGCAGCCGCCAGCGATAGGGCTGGGCGAAGCGCCACAGGCGGAACAGCGTCCAGGTCGATGGCGGTTCGTGGATTTCCTTGCTGCACACCGGGCATTCTTCCTGACCGGCAAGCAGTGGTGTTTCGCAGTTCGGGCACAGCGCATGGGCCGAAGGCGGTGGCAGTTCTCCGGTGATCTGAAAGGCAAGTTGTCGCGTGAAGTGCTCGATCAGGCGACCGGCGGCGATGTCGCTGCCCAGCGTATAGCGCCAGCAGGCGAGCCGGGCGCTGGCGTCAAATAATTCGAGGCTGCCGACACCGGAGTGGTCGCGGCGTAGCAGCGCCAGTCCTTCGACGTAGGGCCGGATTTGCCATGCCGCATCGGGCCTCGCTTTGGCCAGCAGGCGGTGGTTGGTGACGACGACCAGACCCGAGGTGAAGCGAAGCTGGCTATCCAGATCAATTTCCAGCCAGGCCAGTATCGTCTCGTCAGCGACCAGCTGCGTTGCGACTTGCGCAGTCCATGCGGCGGGCAGGGTGGCGGGTGAGGTGCTCGGCAATGCAATGCCGGAATGCATGGGGTTTGTCATTGATGATCGTTTGTCGAGCAAGGCAACGGGGGCCGCTAAAGCCTGCAAGTATACCTTTCTTCGCGCGACTTCTGGGGGTGTCCTGCACCTTGGGCAATCGGCAGGGGCGAAGATGGTGACAAAAAAACGGGAGCCGCAGCTCCCGTTTTTTTCCTGCAACTACAGGTTTCGTCTAATACACGTCGTGCTGCGTGTTATAGATGTTGAACTTGCCGGTCGGCGTCACCAGTCTTGGGTCCTTGATCACGGCCTTCAGTTTGCGCGTCTTGTCGTCGACAATAACGATTGCCGAGGCTTTGTCCTTGGCGCTCCATACCGAGAACCAGACTTCGTCACCGGCGACGTTGTACTCCGGCTGCACGACGCGGCGTGCGCCGTCGTCGGTCAGGCCGGACCAGTCACCGATCGGCAGCACTTCAAACCCGTCTTTCAGACTATTGATGTTGAAAACGGCAATCGTCTGGCTGTGCTTGACGTCGGGGTTGAGCGTGGTGTCTACCCAGAGGTTGCGCGACTTCGGATGCGTCTTGACGAACAGCGAGCCGCTACCCTGGCCCTTGAGCGTTTCGACAACCTTCCAGGCCTGATCCTTGTGCTTCACCGGATCGGTGCCAATCAGGCTGACCGTTTCGTCGCCGAGGTGACCCGTTGCCCAGACCGGACCGAACTTCGGATGGACAAAGTTGGCGCCACGACCCGGATGCGGGATCTTGCCGACATCAACCAGCCCGGCCAGCTTGTCTTCCTTGGTATCAACCACCGCCACCTTGTTCGAGGCGTTGGCAGCGACCATGAAGTAGCGACCGGTCGAATCGAAACCGCCATCGTGCAGGAAGCGTGCGGCGTTGATGCTGGTGATCTTGAGGTTGTTGAGATCCTTGTAGTTGACCACCAGAATCTTGCCGGTTTCCTTGGCGTTGACGATGAACTCGGGGTGATAGTGCGAGCCGACAATCGAGGCGACGCGCGGCTCAGGATGGTATTCCTGGGTATCCACGGTCATGCCACGGGTCGATTCGATCTTCAGCGGTTTGAGCGTATCGCCTTCCATGATCACGAACTGCGGCGGCCAGTAGGTACCGGCAATCGCGTATTTGTCTTCGTAACCTTTGAACTTGGAGGTTTCAACCGAGCGTGCTTCCAGGCCAACCTTGATCTCCGCCACGTTGGCCGGTTCCGGCATCCACAGGTCGATCAGATTGATACGGGCATCGCGGCCGATCACGTACAGATAGCGCCCTGACTTCGAGATGCGCGAAATGTGCACTGCGTAGCCGGTCTTGATGACGCTGATGATCTTCTTCGTCTTGCCGTCGATCAGCGCGATCTCGCCGGCATCACGCAGGGTGACCGAGAACAGGTTGTCGAGGTCGAGATTGTTCATTTTCTTCGTCGGGCGCTTGCTCGGCGGGATCATGATCTTCTGTGAGGCAAGCATTTCCTTCATGCCCCATTCCGGCGGGGTGGGCGGCTCCTGCTGGACGTAGCGCGCCATCATGTCGACTTCGGCATCGTTCAGTTCGCCGGAGGTTCCCCAGTTGGGCATGCCGCCAGCTGATCCGTATTTGATGAAAACCTTGAGGTATTCGGTGCCGTTTTCCAGCGTCTTGTCGGTGGTCAGCGCCTTGCCGGTGGCGCCCTTGCGTAATACACCGTGGCAACCGGCACAGCGCTGAAAGTAGATATTCTTGGCCTTGTCGAACTCGGCCTGGGTCATCGGCGGCGCCTTGGGGTTTATGTTCTGGTGCATGGCCGTGTCGCCAACCGGTGACGAGTCACCGGCCTGATAGCTCTTTTCAACGCCGCTCACCGGTGCCTTGGTCTCCTGAGCAAAAGCGGTGCTTAATGCCAGCGGCAGCGTCAGTGCAAAGAGCACCCCGGCCTTGCGCCATGTCTTGTGGTTATCCATCTTCCAGCAACCTCCTCAGGTGGTGAATCATTTATGTATTGTTTAATTTGTTCTTGACGCCGAGGGAGGGTGCTTGGAGTCTTGTTATATAGATTTGATTTTGATCAATTACCGGATTTTGACTCTGTGGATAGAAATAGTTTGTTGGGCGCTGGTGTTGCTGCAGGCCGTTGCGGCCTATCAACGCCCTCTGACGACAAAGGGCTCGGCCAGTGCGCTACGTACGGAATCGCTGATATTGAGTGCCTTCCCGAAATTGGCGTTCCAGACGTCGGCGTTGGCAAAGTCGGCGCCTTCAAGGTCGGCTCCGGCAAATATGGCTTGCCGTAACACCGCACCGGCAAGCCGCGTCGCTTTGAGTTTGGCATTCGAGAAATTGACTTCCTCCATGGCGGCACCGGTCAGATCGGCGCCCGACAGGTCGGTGCCAATCAGCTTGGCCCCCATGAATACACCACGGAAGGCATAACAGTTGCGGATCGATCCGCCGGACAGGTCGATGCCTTCCATCAGGATGTCTTTCAGATAGGCATTCGAGAAATCTGCGCGCTGCGCTTTGGCGTTGATTAGATTGGCCCCAAACAGGTAGGCGCCGCCGAGGTTGGCTGCGGTCAGGTCGGCCTCGTCGAAAATGGCGTGAAATAGATCCGCATTGCGCAGATCGGCGCCAGCAAGGTTGGCGCGGCTAAAGTTGGCCCATTTTGCGTTGGCGCCGCGCAGATCGGCACCGGCCAGATTGGTTTTGCGAAAATCGGTACTTTCCATTTTAGCGCCAGCCAGACGCGCGCCCCGCAGGTTCTTGCCGCCCAACTTCTGGCGTGAAAAATCGCATTGGGAAAGATCGGTGGCGGGCAGGGGCGTTTTGCAATTTCCCGGAGGCAAGTCGGCGGCTGTTGCGATGGGCGCCATAGAGACTGTGCCGAGCAGGGCAAGGATAGCGAATGGCTTCATGCGGGTCGTCTCCGTAGGGATTCAATGCGTTGGTCATTCTATGCTTTATCATCGGCACACAGGCAAGTCGTCGGCAGAACCATTCCGGCGATGTTGTTGTCAGTGATCTCTCGGGTCTTGTGTCTTGATTCCGCACTGGCTTGATCCACGTCAAGGCCCCAGCGCAGCACCTGTTTTCTAATACGCCAAACTCTTTTACGGGCTTTGCCATGTTTCGTATTTCCCAGTACATGCAGGAAATTGCCGCACCGACACCGATGGCGCCAAAGCGTAATCCACCGGCGCCGGTAGTGATCTGGAACCTGATCCGACGCTGTAATCTGACCTGCAAGCATTGCTACTCGATTTCTGCCGACAAGGACTTTCCCGGCGAACTGTCTACCGATGAGATTTACACGGTGATGGACGACCTCAAACGTTTCCGTGTGCCGGTGCTCATTCTTTCCGGCGGCGAACCTTTGCTGCGACCGGATATTTTTGACATCGCCAAGCGAGCGAAGGCGATGGGGTTTTACGTTGGCCTGTCGTCGAATGGCACGCTGGTCGACGAGAGCAATATCGATAAAATCGCCGAGTGCGATTTCAACTACGTCGGCATCTCACTGGATGGCATTCGGGAGACCCACGATAAATTCCGACAGATGAAAGGTGCCTTCGAGGCTTCGCTGGCCGGTATTCGCCTGTGCCGTGATCTTGGGCTGAAAATCGGTGTGCGTTTCACCATGACGCAGGACAACGCGCACGATCTGC
>JBIJCY010000200.1:0-5570 GCA_044344385.1 Rhodocyclaceae bacterium
GTCAAGCCGATTCCGCTCACGAACTGCGCGTTTCGAAGATCACCACGGTTTGCCTCGGCGTCGTTGCTGTGTTCCTCGGTATCGCCTTCGAGAAGGAAAACGTCGCTTACATGGTGATGCTGGCTTTTGCCATCGCCTGTTCGGCCAACTTCCCGGTGCTGTTCATGTCGGTGCTGTGGAAAGACTGTACGACCAAGGGCGCTGTTGCCGGTGGCTTCGTCGGTCTGATCTCCTCGGTTGGCCTGACCATCGTCTCCGCTTCGGTGTGGGAAGCCGTGCTCAAGAACCCGAAGGGTTCCGCACTGTTCCCCTACTCGTCGCCTGGCCTGTTCTCGATGTCGGCTGCTTTCCTGACCATCTACATTGTTTCGAAGATGGACAACAGCAAGCAGGCTCAACTCGAGCGCTCGCTCTACCCGGCACAGAAGGTTCGTTCGGAAACCGGTTTTGGCGCCAGCGGCGCATCCGGGCACTAAGAGCAAGCAACAAGCTATACCGCCAGTTCAACGGCAAAACGGCCCGGGGTTTCCCGGGCCGTTTTTTTTCGTGCGTTGAAATCCAGTAATCAGACGTTAAAAGGCAACGAAAAAATCTCACCACCAAGAGCACAAAGTTTCACCAAGATGAAAAGCCCTCTGGGCTAAATATGATGTTAATTTTGTGTATCTTGGTGAACTTGGTGTCTTGGTGTCTTGGTGTTTCGCACTTTCTCGTTGACTGACTCAGATGTTGCTTTTACTCCTGCCCCGGCAGAAAGCGCGAGCGGGCCGACGTCGTGATGGCCAGCACGCAGGGATGGGTCAACTTGCGCTCGACGGAGATCGCGAAATACTCGGTGCGCACTTCGGCAACTCGGCCAAGCACCTGCAAATCGCCGGCCGCGAGATATTCATCTTCGATCACCGTAGGCACGGCAAAGGCGCCAACACCCTCATTGCCGAATGCAGTCATCAGTGCGCTGTCGTCGAACTCGCCGACAATTTTTGGGCGCACCTGCTGCCGGTCAAGCCAGCTGGTCAGCTTCTGACGTACCGCCGATTCCTCGCCGGGGAGAAGTAGCGGCATTTCGGCCAGGCACTGTGGAAAAGGTGCAGGGTGTTGCGCGGCGAGTTGCCGGGTAGCGAGGAAACTCAACCCGGATTCGCCAAGCCGGTGGTTGTAGGCGCGTACATCGACCGAAGCCGGGATCGGTGAATCGGCGATCACCAGATCGAGTTTGTGCATCGCCAGTTCGGTCAGCAGTCGTTCAAGGTCCCACTCGTGGCAGACCATGCGCACCGGGTCAGCGAGATTGACTGCCGGTTGCAGCAGGCGATAGACCAGCGATTTGGGCAGCGCGTCGGAAACGCCGACACGGAATTCGGTCGGCCGTCCCTTGGGGTAATGACGCAGCACCTGCTCCAGTTCGGCGCCCAGCGAAAATATTTCGTCGGCGTAGCCCATCACCAGCCGCCCGGCATCGGTCAGCTCCAACCCGCGCCCCTGACGGGCGAATAGTTCGGTAGTCAGGCTCTCTTCGAGCAGGCGAACCTGCCCGCTGATCGTCTGCGGCGTGATGTGCAGCGCTTCGCCGGCCTTGACGATGCCGCCCAGTTTGGCGGTCTTCCAGAAGTAGTGGAGATGCTTGAGATTCATCATGGGATGGCTGACATTTCGTAAAAATCGAATTGTAGATTGAAATAATACGAATATACCTTAATGAATTATTATCGTAAATTAGGCGTCCAACCTGTCAAAGGAGTATCGCAATGAACCAGCCTTCCGATCAGTTTGCCCTCGCCCGCCAGCAGGCCGGCACGGCGCCGTCGCTGCTGTCGACCCACAAGGTGCTGCGCAACACCTATGCACTGCTCGCCATGACGCTGCTGTTCAGCGGGCTTGTCGCCGGTGCTGCAGTCGCCCTGCGCCTGCCACATCCGGGCCTGATCATCACGCTGGTCGGCTACTTCGGCCTGCTTTACGCAACCACAAAACTGCGCGACAGCGGCTGGGGCCTGGTTTCGGTGTTCGGACTGACCGGCTTCATGGGTTACACGCTCGGCCCCATCGTCGGCCACTATCTGTCAATGCCGAACGGCGGGCAGACCGTCATGCTGGCAATGACCGGCACCGGTGCTGTCTTCCTCGGCATGTCAGCCTATGCCCTGATCTCACGCCGCGACTTCAGCTTCATGGGCGGTTTTCTGGCAGTCGGCATCCTGGTCGCCTTTCTCGCCAGCCTGGCCGGCATCTTCCTGCAGATCCCGGCGCTCTCGCTGACCATCTCGGCCGCCTTCGTGCTGCTGATGTCCGGCATGATCCTGTTTGAAACCTCGCGCATCATCCACGGCGGCGAAACCAACTACATCATGGCCACAGTCAGCCTGTTCGTCTCGATCTATAATCTCTTCCTGAGCCTGCTCCAGTTGCTCGGTTTTACCAGCAGCGATTAAGCAGAAAAATCTTTACGGGAAACACCATGAAACGTATCGCGCTCTTCCTCGCCACCAACCTGGCCATCGTCTTTATCCTGAGCATCGTTGTCAGCATGCTCGGGCTGGAGCCGATGCTCGCTGATGGTGGCCTCAACCTGCCGAGCCTGCTGCTCTTCTGCGCCATCTTCGGCATGGGCGGCTCGTTCATCTCGCTGGCTATGTCGAAATGGAGCGCCAAACGCATGGTCGGCGCGCAGGTCATCGAGACACCGGCCAATTCGACCGAGTTCTGGCTGGTCGAAACGGTGCGCCGGCAGGCAACGGCCGCCGGCATCGGCATGCCGGAAGTGGCAATTTACGATGCGCCCGACGTTAACGCCTTCGCCACCGGCATGAGCCGCAACAGCGCGCTGGTCGCCGTGTCGAGCGGCTTGCTGCAGTCGATGAGCCGCGACGAGGCCGAGGCGGTGCTGGCGCATGAGGTATCGCACGTGGCCAATGGCGACATGGTGACACTGGCGCTGATTCAGGGCGTAGTTAATACCTTTGTCATGTTCTTCTCGCGCGTTATCGGGCACGTCATCGACCGTGTCGTGTTCAAGAACGAACGGGGTCACGGACCGGCTTATTTCATCACACTGATCATCGCGCAGATGGTACTCGGCGTCCTCGCTTCGATCATCGTCATGTGGTTCTCGCGGCAGCGTGAGTTTCGTGCCGACGCGGGTGCTGCGTCGCTGGAAGGTAAACAGAAAATGATTGCCGCACTGCAACGTCTGCAGCAGGCGCACACTGCACCACTGCCCGAGCAGATGGCCGCGCAGGGGATTTCCGGCGGTGTCGGCGACGGTCTGAAGCGTCTGTTTATGACCCATCCTCCGCTTGAAGAACGCATCGCTGCGCTGCGCGCCGGTAGCTGATCGCCAGCGCCACACCCGCCGCCTGGCGGTAACAAATTACCAACCTCAGCGGCCAGTGGCCGCTGAACCTATTCTGACTGCCCGCCAATGGATATCCTTGCCCTGTTCACCGACCCCCAGCTGTGGATCGCGTTTTTCACCCTCACCGCGCTGGAACTGGTGCTAGGCATCGACAACATCATCTTCATTTCGATTCTCGTCGACCGGCTGCCGCCAGAGACGCGCGAGAAGGCGCGCAAGATCGGCCTGTTCCTCGCCATGTTCATGCGCATTGCCCTGCTGCTGACACTATCGTGGCTGGTCGGCCTGACCGAACCACTGTTCAGTATAACGAGCTACGAAATCTCCGGACGCGACCTGATCCTGATCAGCGGTGGACTCTTTCTGCTCTGGAAAAGCACGCACGAGATCCATCAGTTGCTCGAAGGAGAAGAGGGGGGGGCGTCAAGCGCCGTACAGGCAACCTTCTCGGCAATCATCATGCAAATCATCATCATCGATATCGTCTTCTCGCTCGATTCGATCATCACTGCGGTCGGCATGGTCGACAACGTGGCGGTGATGATCGCCGCAGTAGTTGCCTCAGTCGGCCTGATGATGGTTTTTGCTGCGGGCATCGGCCGCTTTGTCTCAAATCACCCGACGATCAAGATGCTCGCCCTGTCGTTCCTGATGGTGGTGGGTGTCGCCCTGGTTGCCGAAGGCTTCGGTCACAAGGTGCCAAAGGGCTATATCTACTTTGCCATGGCCTTCTCGGTAATCGTCGAGACACTGAATATCCGCATGCGCAAAAAACGTACGGACCCGGTGCGTTTGCATGAGGCGTATAGCAGCAAGGTGCCGGACTGAATGCGTGGTGGCAGCGACAACTGATCGCGAGCAAACATTGCTTTCAGAATAGATTGGCTACAACGACCGAATCACGCGCCTGAAGTTTTAACAGGCCTTTGAGCGCTTCCTGCGTTGCGCCGTGGCTTTCGACATGTTCGAGAAAACGCTGGAGGGCGTCGCGCAACGCGTAATTGGTCTCGTGCCATTGCTCGCGGAACTGTTGCTCAGTGAGGCGTTCGCAAGCAAGTTTGCCGGCGTGGAATCTGACGAACGCCGTTGTTTCCCCATCTCGCCGGATGACGATTGCCGTTTCGCGCTGGATATTGGTGACGACCATGGCGTGATCGTAACAGCGCCGGGCCTTGCTTGCTACGTTGATCGACGGCGTGATGTGAGTCAGGCAGCGGGGGCGAGAAGTACGGCGCCTAGCGCCAGGGCAGCCGGCAACCCCTGAATGAAGAGAATCTTGCGGAAGGCGGTGATGCCGCCGTAGATGCCCGCCACCAGCACGCAGCCGAGGAAGAATAGCTGCAACTGGCAGGCGATCGCCGGCACCGGATGAATCAGGCTCCAGATCAGACCGGCGGCGAGAAAGCCGTTGTACAAGCCCTGATTGGCGCCCAGCGCCTTCGTTGACTCGGCAAATTCACGGGTGAAACCGAACGCGCGGCGGCCGCGACTGCTGGTCCACAGGAACATTTCCAAAACCAGAATGTAGATGTGTTCCAGCGCAACGAGTGCAACGAGAATCATGCTAAGTGTTTTCATGGCGATCCTTTCAGGGTGTCGATGCGATGGTAGTGGATTTATTTATCGTAGCCCATCTTGAAATAATGCTGCCGCACCCCTATTATTAGCACTCGTCAGCTTTGAGTGCTAACAGTCCTGTCTGCGCTACCCTGGCTAACACTGATGAGTTAGTAGTCACTTACGCCAAAACCCTAGGAGATACAGTATGAAAATTCGTCCATTGCATGATCGCGTGATCGTCAAGCGCCTCGAAGATGAGCGCAAGACCGCTTCCGGCATCGTTATTCCCGATACCGCCGCTGAAAAACCTGACCAAGGCGAAATCCTCGCCGTCGGTAAAGGCAAGATCCTCGAGAACGGCGAAGTGCGCAAGCTCGACGTCAAGGTCGGCGACCGCGTCCTGTTCGGCAAGTACTCCGGCCAGACCGTCAAGGTCGAAGGCGAAGAACTGCTGGTCATGCGTGAAGAAGACATCATGGGCGTCGTCGAAGCTTAATCGCTTCCGGTTCGCTTCATCCATCACAGAATTTCAGGAGATATTTTTATGGCAGCTAAAGACGTTAAATTCGGCGACTCCGCCCGCGCACGCATGGTCGAGGGTGTGAACATCCTGGCCGACGCAGTCAAGATCACCCTTGGCCCGAAGGGTCGCAAT
>JBIJCY010000357.1:0-3354 GCA_044344385.1 Rhodocyclaceae bacterium
GTCACGCCAAAGAACAGGTTCGGCTTGCCGAGTGTGCGGAAAGCTTTGGCCGACAGCCAGTCCGGCTGACTGATGATGCCGACGCGGAAGCCCTGCGCTTCCAGCAAACGGCCAACCAGCGCCATACCGAAGCTCGGATGGTCGATATAGGCATCGCCGGTAACCAGAATGATGTCGCAGGAATCCCAGCCAAGTTCATCCATCTCGGCACGCGACATCGGCAGGAAAGGCGCCGGACCAAAGCGTTTGGCCCAGTACTTGCGATAGGAAAAGAGTGCTTTGGGGAGGCCGGCTGACGCCTCTGCCTTGACGGTATTCATGGGGAGCGAATTCTACAGGGATGTTACACAGATACGTCAGGCAAAGCCGGGGCGACTTCGTTCCATCGGCCCGGATAATAGCTCGCCGGATCTATTGCAAAGCCGCCTTTTCAACCCGGTTGCGACCCAGTCGCTTGGCTTGCAGTAGCGCGCCATCGGCCGCTTCGGTCAGGCCGGGAGCGGTATCGAGCATCGGGTAGGAGGCAATACCGGCACTGAACGTGGCGTACAAGGCACCGCCCGGATGCGCATGCGGCAGCGCGGCAAAATCCCGGCGAATCCGGTCGATCACCGACCACGCCTGCGCCGGAGAGACATCCGGCAAGGCAATCAGGAATTCTTCGCCGCCGTAGCGACCGATCAGATCCGACGAGCGCAAGCGCCCCTTGAGCAGCCAGGCGAGACCGCGAATCACCTGATCGCCCACCGGGTGGCCGTAGGTATCATTCACCGCCTTGAAGTGGTCGATGTCGATCATTCCTACGGTCAACGAGCCATGTGCGGAGATCTGGCCGACCATTGACTTCAGGCGCGATTTTGCAGCGGTGTGATTGAGCAACCCGGTCAGACCATCGAGACGGGTTGAGCGCTGCGTTTCGCGGAAACGTTCAATTTTTGTCTTGACCACTGCCGCCAGCAACACCGGGTTGAAAGGCTTAATCAAAAACTGATCACCGCCCAGCCGCAAGGCTTCGACCTGCATGCCGACATCGGACTCGCCGGACAAATAAACAATCGGCAGCGTGCTGTAAGCCGACATCTGGCGCAGTACGCGCGTTGCCTCGACGCCGTTGAAACCCGGCATGTACATATCCATCAGAATCAGGTCTGGGCGATACGACTGCAGCGCATCAAGCAAGGTCCCGGGATCCCTGATCGCATGGCTGTCGATGCCGTGCTCGGCCAACGTACGCTGAATCAGCGCCACCGCGACCCGGGAATCCTCGACCACCAGCACCTTGTGTTTTTCCTGCTCATAGTTCTGCACCAGATCGAGGATGCAATTGAGCACCATCGACGACTCATCTTCCGAAGGAATCGTGATATCGATACCGGAGCGCATCAGGGCGACGATCGGATCAATGGCGGACTGTACACCCAGATAGATCAACTGACTCGCCGGGCAGCGCGAACGAACCGCGCTGATGCAGGCAAACTCCTCGGGCGTGGTGTTTCCATTGGCCGGAACAAAAAGCACCGCAAGGGGAATATCACCGGCAGGGGGTTCGCCGCCCCATTCCATTTCCTGTATGTTGAAACCGAAAAAATCGAGCTGACGACCCAGCGCATTGGCCATTTCACGCATTTCAGGCGCCACCACCAACCACACCGCGCGCGGTTTGATCCAGTCAATTTCCGGCGCCGTCAGCACAGGCTCCTCGGCGCGCCGCTCGGCAACTGGTGGTCTTGAAGTTGCCACAGCGCCCAGCAGCGTGTCCATCTGCCGTTGCAAAGCCAGAACGTTCTGCTGTTCTATTGGATGCGACGACTGGTCGCCAAGCCGCGCCAGCACGGCGTTTTCCAGCCCCTCACAAATGCGCACCAGACCGGGCATGCGCATCCGGCTGAAGTGCTCGGCCAGACTATTGACGGCTACAGCAAATTCGATAAATTGCTCAAACTGCCCATCGGCAACGTAATGCTCCCAGCGCGTTCGAAGAACGTAGATGCGATCATCAATAGAGCTGGCAGGAAGCTGCGTCATGGCGGTGAATCATCAAGGGAGAAGGCGCATTATCAAGGATCGGCGCCTGTCAGGCAACGCCGTTCATCGTGGAACGAACGGCAAATCAGCTTCCGGCACGCAGCGTCTCAAGGGGAGCCACCCGCAACAAACGTACAGCAGCTAACCATCCGGCACCGGTCACCAGTGCCGCGCCACCGAGCATGGCGGCAAACGGCAACCAGTAGTTGATCGCCACCTCGAATTGAAAGGCATTGCGCGCCAGCACCTGGCCGACAAAAAGGGCGCCCAGCGCAGCAATCAAGCCGGCCAGCCCGCCCACTGCGGCAAACTCCGCCAGCAAGGCCCGGCGCAGCTGATCGCGCCGGGCGCCGAGGGCGCGCATGACGGCCAGTTCGTAACGACGCTCCTCGGCCGCAGACGCCAGCGCGGCGTAAAGGACGATGATGCCGGCGGCCAGCGTGAACAGGAAAACGAACTGCACCGCCTGCGCCACCTGATCCATGATGCTGCGTAACTGGCGAACGATGGCGGCGACATCGACCACTGTCAGATTGGGGAACTCACGGATCAGGCGATTGATGAAATCGGCCTTGCCGGACGGTAGATGAAAGCTGGTAATCCAGCTCGCCGGATACGGCTCAAGCACGGCCGGTGGCGTCAAAATAAAAAAATTGACGCGCATGGTGTCCCAGTCGAGCTTGCGCAGACCGACAACGTCCACATCAATTTTTTCGCCGGCAATCGTAAACTCCATCTTGTCGCCCACCGACAGCCCCAGCGTTTTCGCCAGACCTTCCTCAACCGAAGCAACGCCGCGCCCTCGATCTGCGGACGAGAACCAACGCCCGGCGGTCGTCCTGTTACCGTAGGGCAAATCGCTCCGCCACGACAGATTGAACTCGCGATCCACCAGCCGCTTGGCCCGGTCATCTTCGTAACTCGCTGCGTTCACCTCGACACCATTCACCCGGGTCAGGCGACCACGCACCATCGGTGCCAGTTCAGGCGCCAGGCCCTCGCTGGCAAAGAGATCCCGCACCGCGCTTAATTGTTCGGGCTGGATGTTCACCACAAAGCGATTGGGCGCATCGGGTGGTGTTGCCCGTCGCCACGCATCGAGCAAGTCACCCCGCGTGACGGTGAGCAACAGCAAGGCCATGAAACCGAGCGCCAGTGCAACGATCTGCACCACGCTGGCAGCCGATCGCCGCTCAAGGCTGGCCAGTCCATAACGCCAGCCAAAACCGCTGGTCGCACGCACGCCACTGCGCAGACCGGCCGCCAGAAAAATCACCAGGCGGGCAAACACGGCAAAAACGATCAATGCCGCGCTAAAACAGCCGGCAA
>JBIJCY010000202.1:0-5545 GCA_044344385.1 Rhodocyclaceae bacterium
TGGATGGAAAGGTTGTTGCGGATGAATTCTGCGGGGAAGTTGTTGTTAGCAAGAATGCCGCCCACTTTGGCGGCTGCAAGGAAGACGTAGTCGGGTTTTTCCTGTGCGAAAAAGGCGTCGGTGGCCACCTGATTGGTCAGGTCGAGTTCGGCGTGAGTGCGAAGCAGAAGGTTGGTAAAGCCTTTCTTCTGGAGATTGCGCACGATCGCGGAGCCGACAAGTCCACGGTGGCCGGCAATATAAATTTTGGCTTGCTTGTCCATGCTTTCCCGCTGCTTACTCGTGATAATCGAAGGCGGCGTAGCCGTGCTTCTTCACAAGCTCATCGCGCTCGGCGCTCTTCAGGTCTTCACGCACCATTTCGGCGACGAGTTCGTCAAAGGTGGTCTTCGGTGTCCAGCTGAGTTTCTCTCTGGCTTTGGTCGGGTCGCCGAGCAGAGTTTCAACTTCGGTGGGGCGGAAGTAGCGCGGGTCGACCTTGACGATGATGCGTTCGCCCTCACCCCCGGGCTCTCTCCCGGGTGGCGAGGCGAGTAAAACGGCTTGTTCATCGATGCCAGCGCCTTCCCAGCGGAGTTGCATGCCGAGTTCCTTCGCTGCGGCATCGACGAACTGGCGCACGCTGTATTGCACGCCGGTGGCGATGACGAAGTCTTCGGGCTGGTCTTGCTGGAGCATGAGCCACTGCGCTTCGACGTAGTCCTTTGCATGCCCCCAGTCGCGCAGGGAGTCCATGTTGCCGAGGTAGAGGCAGTCCTGGAGGTTGAGTTTGATTCTGGCCAATGCGCGGGTGATCTTGCGGGTGACAAAGGTTTCGCCGCGCAACGGGGATTCGTGATTGAACAGGATGCCGTTACAGGCATAAAGGCCGTAGGCTTCGCGGTAGTTGACGGTAATCCAGTAGGCGTACATCTTGGCCACGGCGTAGGGGCTGCGGGGATAGAAAGGCGTCGTTTCCTTCTGCGGGGTTTCCTGCACAAGACCGTAGAGCTCGGAGGTGCTGGCCTGGTAGAAGCGGGTTTTCTTTTCGAGGCCTAGAATGCGGATGGCTTCGAGGATGCGCAGGGTGCCGATACCGTCGGCATTGGCGGTGTATTCGGGCGTTTCAAAGCTCACCGCAACATGACTCATGGCGGCGAGGTTGTAAATTTCGTCTGGCTGAACCTGCTGAATGATGCGAATGAGGTTGGTTGAGTCGGTGAGGTCGCCGTAGTGCAGAATGAAGTTCTTGTTCTCGACGTGCGGGTCCTGATACAGGTGATCGATGCGATCGGTATTGAACAACGAGGCGCGGCGTTTGATGCCATGGACGACGTAGCCTTTTTTGAGCAGAAACTCGGCAAGGTACGCGCCGTCCTGGCCGGTGATGCCGGTAATGAGTGCGGTTTTGGTCATATAGATTTGCCCGGGGCCCGAAACGTCGTGGAAAAACGATAGTAATTGACGATTCTACAGGCTCGGCGAGTTCATGCAAAAGCACAAAAGAATGCGCTGTGTTTCCGCTTAGCTTGCATAACCCTTCGGATTGCCGCTCTGCCAGCGCCAGCCATCGGCGCACATCGCATCCAGCGCGCGCTCGGCGCGCCAGCCTAGCAGCTCCAGCGCCAGCTTTGGCTCGGCATAGCACGAGGCAATATCACCCGGGCGGCGCGGCCCGACCTTGTAAGGTACCGTCTTGCCACTTGCCAGCTCGAATGCGCGCACCATCTCCAATACGCTATAGCCTGTGCCGGTGCCCAGATTGACCGTCAGGCACTCGGCGTGTGTCTGCAGGCGTGCAAGCGCCTTCAGATGCCCGAGCGCGAGATCCACCACATGAATGTAGTCGCGTACCCCGGTGCCATCCGGCGTTGAATAGTCATCTCCCCAGACATTGAGAAACTCGCGCTGCCCGACGGCTACCTGGGCGATGAAGGGCATCAGATTGTTGGGCATGCCCTGCGGGTCTTCGCCGATCAGGCCGCTGACATGCGCGCCCGCCGGGTTGAAATAACGCAACAGAGCCAAACGCCAGGACGGATCACTCAGATACACGTCGCGCAGAATGTCCTCGATGATCAGCTTGCTACGACCGTAAGGATTGGTCGCTGAAAGCGGATGGTCCTCAGTTAGTGGCAGGCGCTGCGGGTCACCATAAACGGTGGCTGAGGAACTGAAAACAAGCGTCTTTACCGTACATTCATCCATGGCCTCAAGCAGACGCAGCGTGCCGACGACATTGTTGTCGTAATACATGAGCGGCTTCGCTACTGACTCGCCAACCGCCTTCAGTCCGGCAAAATGAATTACCGCATTTGCACCGCTCTCGCGCAGCGCAGCCACCAGCGCGGCACGGTCGCGTACATCGCCGCGCATGAGGCCCGCTTTCTTGCCGGTAATGCGCTCGACCCGCGCCAGTGCCTCGGGGCTGCTGTTACTGAAATTGTCGAACACGGTGACCCCATAGCCTGCGTTGAGGAGCTCAACGCAGGTATGGGAGCCGATATACCCGGCACCACCGGTTACTAGAATATTCATGCTGTCCTCCAATGGCAGAGACTTGCTTGTTTGCTGTTTATTGCTATTGTGGCGAGCATGGGGTGAAGGGAAGCCGGTCACTCAAAGTCGCCAGACCTTGATTCCCGCTGCTTCCAGCGCATCCGCATCAAAGCATGCCTTCACATCAATAAAACACCCGCCTTTGATCAGTTTTTTCCCCAGGTCCTCAACGGTCAGCTTCGTAAAGTGCTGATGCGATACCGCTGCCACAATTGCATCGGCACGCGGTAGTTCGTCCCACGAGAAGATGCGCACGCCGTATTCGTGCATTGCTTCTTCCGGATCGGCATACGGGTCATGCACGAAGACTTCGACACCGTAGCTCTTCAGCTCGTTAATTACATCGCTAACCTTGGAGTTGCGCAGGTCGGCGCAGTTTTCCTTGAAGGTCAGGCCCAAGACGTTAACCCGAGCGCCTTTGATGTAGCTGCCGGCGGCGATCATCTGCTTGATCGTCTGCTCTGCCAGGTATTTGCCCATACCGTCGTTAATGCGCCGTCCGGCGAGGATCACCTGTGGGTGATAGCCTACCATTTCGGCCTTGTGGGTGAGGTAGTACGGATCAACGCCAATGCAGTGGCCACCGACCAGACCGGGGCTGAAACGCAGAAAATTCCACTTGGTCCCGGCCGCCTTCAGCACTTCCGAGGTGTCAATGTCCAGTTTGTCGAAGATGATTGCCAGCTCGTTCATTAATGCAATATTGAGATCGCGCTGGGTGTTCTCGATGACCTTGCAGGCCTCAGCCGCCTTGATGCTGGAGCAGCGATGCACACCCGGCTTGACGATCTGCTCATACATTGCGGCTACCTTCTCCAGCGTCTCGGGTGTGTCGCCTGAAACTACCTTGAGAATGGTCGTCAGCGTGTGTTCGCGGTCCCCGGGGTTGATGCGCTCGGGTGAGTAGCCGACAAAGAAATCTTCCTTCCACTTCAAGCCTGATTCACGCTCCAGTACCGGGATGCAGACTTCTTCAGTCGCACCGGGATAAACTGTGGATTCATAAACCACGATGGCGCCCTTTTTCAGGTTCTGCCCGGCTGCCTTGCTGGCACCGATCAGTGGGGTGAAATCCGGAATATGCGCCTCGTCCACCGGCGTTGGTACGGCAACGATGATGATGTCGGCCTCGCCAAGAATCTTCGGGTCAGCCGAATATTCGGCATGCAGCGCCGCGCGCATTTCCTCATCTGGCAACTCGCGGGAGGGATCGACCCCGCGTAGGCAGGATTCCACCTTGGCAACGGAAATGTCGAAACCGATAGTTCGGGAACGCTTGCCGAATTCGACAACCAGCGGAAGGCCGATATAACCCAGGCCGATAATGGCGATAACAGTTGTCATTTGAGCGCTGCTCCCATGATCATATTCAGTGTAAAAAGACGCTCGCGTCTAATCGGATGTGAGATTGAGACTCTCTAAGGATCGTCTTAGCCTGACTTGGTTTTTTACCTACGCAGTCACAAAAACACAAGTAACGTCATATATTGCGTGATGTCGAAGCCGAAGTCGAAACTTTTTCCCCTGTAGCGTCGGACCCGTGATGGCTTGTGCGGATCGCCAGACTGAGTCCGGAGGCGCCAATGATCAGCATACCGATGATGGCAAGAAAGTCGGGGAGCTGGTTGAATACCAGCCAGCCGAGCAGCGTTGCCCAGATCAGCTGAACATAGAGTAGTGGCGAGAGGGTCGAGGCGGGCGCTTCGCGGAAAGCGCGGATAAACATGAAGTGGCCAATGCCGCCGTACAGGCCGAGCGAGATGATCAGGAGGCCCTGCGGCAACGTTGGTATCTGGCCGTCCCAGTAGGCAGGTAGCGTCAGCGACATCGAGACCGTGCCGACCAGTGCAGTGAAGAAAAGTAATCGGTTTGGATGCTCGGTGGCTGCCAGTTTGCGCGTGAGAATCTGGTAGATGGCGTAGCACAGTGCGCCGCCGAGTGCATAGAGTATCCCCGGTCCGACCATTGCGCCGCCTGGTCGCGCGATTAGCAGTACGCCGGCGAAGCCGGCAATCGTCGCCAGCCATGTGCGTCGCCGAACTTGCTCGCCAAGTAGTGGGCCGGCGAGCAGCGCGACGAGTAGCGGGGTAATAAAAACCAGTGCGGTCGTTTCGGCGAGCGGCAGCGTTTTGAGCGCCAGTTGCGCGAGCAGTGTGACGCCGACCAGCATCAAGGCGCGAAAGCTCATCAGCCATGGGCGCCGCGTGACGATGATTTCGCGCCCCATGCCGGGGGCCATGAAAACCAGCATGATGACGAAATGCACCAGATAACGCGCCCAGACGAGCAGCGGCACGGCGAAAAAGGCATTCAGGTACTTGGCGGTCGCATCGAGCGCAGCGAACAAAAAAACTGCTGCAAGAAAGAGCAATACGCCGCGCAGCGGGTGCTGCGGCCTATCGAGCACCGTTGATCCAGTGATTGAAGCAGCTGCGAGCGCTGTCGATCAGCTCGCTGGCGGTCAGGCCGGTCGGGCCGGTGCCTGCGGCAACCAGTTCATCGGCTGCCGCGCCGTGCAGGTGCACGGCGGCAAGCAGCGCCTCAAGCGCGGGCCAGCCCTGCGCGAGCAGCGCGGTGATGAAGCCGGTGAGCACGTCGCCGGTGCCGGCCGAGGCGAGGCCGGGGTTGCCGGTGGTATTGATGAACCAGCGACCGTCCGGCGTGGCGACGATCGTGCCGCAGCCCTTGAGTGCGACGTGGGCGTTGTAGCGGCTGGCGATTTCGAGTGCCGCGGCGATGCGGTCCGCCTGGATGTCAGCGATGTCGCAATCGAGCAGGCGGGCGGCTTCTGCCGGGTGTGGCGTGAGCAGGTTTGGCGGGCTGCGTGAGGCCAATGCAACCTGCAGATTGCCTTCCTGCGCAACCAGGTTGAGTGCATCTGCATCGAGTAGCAGCGGCAGGTCGAGCGCGCAGGCTTCCTCAAGCAGAACGACTGCCTGATGGCTGCTGCCCATGCCCGGGCCGCAGGCGAGCGCTGTCAGGCCGGCAGCGAAAAGTGACTCCGGTT
>JBIJCY010000203.1:0-5465 GCA_044344385.1 Rhodocyclaceae bacterium
CAAACCCGCAGCGTGAAGGACAGCGCGATGGCCGCCGGGGCGGACGCAACAACCGAAATGGCGGAGAACGTGAAGGTCGCGAACCACGCGGCAATCGTGAACAGAAAGAAGCGCGCGAACCCCGTCCGGCTCAAGGACAAGGGCGCGATGACACCCAGAAGCCGCGCGAACCAAAGGAACCACGCGAACCACGCCGCCAGCGTGGCGAGCCGCGCCCGGACCGTAAGGATCAAGCGGCTGCTGCACCCATCGCGGATATGACGCCAGTCGTTAACGGTGTAGTACCAGACGCACCCGAGCAAAGCACAGAAGAAAGCGGCAGCGGCAATGCACGCCGCCGTGGCCGTCGCGGTGGCCGTCGTGAGCGCGGGGAGCCACGCGAGACCCCTGTAAGCGAGGTAAGCGAGCAGAATGGCGAAGCAGCCCCTGCCGCAAGCGTACAAAGCGTTGTTGAAATGGCCGCTGCAGTTGTTGTACCAAGCGTTATCGCGGTTGCTCCCGCCACGCCGGTTGCCGCTGAGACTAACAATGATCAGAGGATTGTGGCCCCCCCCGTCGTTGCTCAAGAACCTCGTGTTGCCACTCCGCTTGAAACCTCGACCGCTGTTGCGGAAGCCATTCCGGTTGAAGTTGTCGTTATTCAGCCCATTGCTGAAGTCGCTGCCGCACCGATACAGGAAATCGCCGTAACACCCGTCGCACAGGCCGAACCAAAGGCTGTTGAAGCGGCACCCGTTGCCGCGATCGTCGTTGATATCGAAAAAGTGCTTGAACAGAGTGGTCTGGTCATGGTTGAAACGAGCAGCGACAAAGTGGAATCCTGGCAGCCGGAAGCGGCAGCTGGCGAAGATGTGCCACGCCCGCGCCGCAAGCGTCCGGCACCTGTTGTTGTATCCGACGAGCCCTTGATGATGGTTGAAACACAGAAGTAGGCCAGATATTACCGGCAAAAAAATGGGGCGCCTTGTGCGCCCCATTTTTTATTATGCGATTCAGCTCTTGACTGCCTGTTTGCGCGGCAACTCAGACGGTCCTGTTGCCGGTGTCGACGCCAAATTCAGCCGTGACTCCAGCGTCTCTATCAGGCCATTTGCCGCATCTTCGACCATGTCGAGCACCAGATCGAAGCCATGTCCCAGACCGTAGTACGGGTCAGGAACTTCGTCATCATCAAAGTTCTTCGAATAACTCATGAACAAACCGAGACGATCATATTTTTCTGGCGGACAAATCCGTTTGAGAACCTCAAGATTATTCTGGTCCATGGCAAGGATCAGATCGAAGTAATCAAGATCCTGCGGTGCCACTTTGCGCGCACGCATGTCGGACAGATCGTAGCCGCGACTCGCCGCCGCACGCTGGGTTCGCTGATCGGGCGCCTCTCCAACGTGATAGCCATGGGTACCGGCAGAATCGACCTCGACACTGCCATCCAGCTTCTTTTTCTGCAGAAAATGGCGAAGAACGCCCTCCGCCGTTGGCGAACGGCAGATATTCCCCATGCAGACAAACAAGACTTTCATCACTCGCTCACCATTTGATTCAGTTGATGCGCGACTAACACGCAGTCGAAGACCCGATACGCAGATATTACCTGCTTGTTGCACGAGCCGGAAGACTGCCAAAAGTACTAGCCGCGGATTGCAACGCCATTACACCACTTTATTGCTCAAATACCGGTATCGTGCCCCGCCGCGCCAAAGACCAGCTCCTTGATACGAAATAGTTCGTCGCGTGCAGTTGCAGCCTTTTCAAACTCCAGATTCCTCGCACATTCAAGCATTTCCTTCTCCAGTCGTTTGAGTTCACGAGAAAGTTGCTTTTCACTCATGGCTTCATAGCTGGCCTGCTGCTGGGCAACCTTCAAATCGCGGTGTGCACTCTCAGAATCATAGATACCATCGATGATGTCCTTGATGCGCTTTGTCACACCCTTTGGCGTAATGCCGTGCGTTTCATTGAACTGGATTTGTTTGATTCGCCGCCGCTCGGTTTCCGCCATGGCGCGGCGCATCGAATCCGTGACCCGATCCGCATATAAAATCGCCGTCCCGTTGAGATGGCGCGCCGCACGCCCCATGGTTTGAATCAGGGAGCGCTCGGAACGCAGGAAGCCCTCTTTATCCGCGTCCAGAATCGCGACCAGCGAAACCTCAGGGATATCGAGCCCCTCACGCAAAAGGTTGATGCCGACCAGCACCTCGAATTTGCCGAGACGCAGATCACGAATGATCTCGACGCGTTCGACCGTATCAATATCCGAGTGCAGATAACGAACACGAACCCCGTGCTCGCCCAGATAATCCGTCAGATCCTCGGACATCCGCTTGGTCAGCGTTGTCACCAACACCCGTTCTTCAAGCGCCACACGAAGCCTGATTTCAGACAGCAGATCGTCGATCTGCGTTAATGCGGGGCGAACAATCACCACCGGATCAATCAGCCCGGTCGGGCGGACAAGCTGCTCGACTACTTGCCCCTGATGCGTTTTTTCGTACTCGGAGGGCGTTGCCGAGACGAAAACTGTCTGCCGCATCAAGGCCTCGAACTCCTCGAACTTCAACGGCCGATTATCGAGCGCCGACGGCAGGCGAAAACCATAACTCACAAGATTTTCCTTGCGCGAACGGTCGCCCTTGTACATCGCGCCGACTTGCGGAATCGACACGTGAGACTCATCTATAAACATCAACGCATCGGTCGCCAGATAATCGATCAAGGTCGGTGGCGGCTGGCCCGCCTGGCGCCCGGACAGATAGCGCGAGTAGTTCTCGATCCCCTTGCAGAATCCCAGTTGGTCGAGCATTTCCAGATCAAAACGCGTGCGCTGCTCGATGCGCTGCGCCTCGACGAGACGGTTCTCTTGATGATAAAACTCGATACGCTCACGCAACTCCGCCTTGATCGCTTCCAGTGCGCGCAGCACTGTGGCGCGAGGTGTGACGTAGTGCGACGAGGGGAAAACAGTGAAGCGCGTCAGTTTGGTCTGCAGATGTCCGGTCAATGGATCGAACAGTTGCAATCCCTCAATCTCATCGTCGAAAAGAGAGATGCGGATAGCATGTTCGGCGTGCTCGGCCGGGAATACGTCGATGACATCACCGCGCACACGGAACGTTCCGCGGTGAAAGTCGACGTCATTGCGCTCGTACTGCATCTCGGCCAGACGCTTGATCACCTCGCGCTGCGCAATTCGGTCGCCGACGCGCATGGTGAGAATCATCTTGTGGTATTCGTCGCGATCGCCGATGCCATAGATGCAGGATACCGTTGCGACAATGACGCAATCCCGGCGTTCGAGCAGGCTCTTGGTCGCCGAAAGCCGCATCTGCTCGATGTGCTCGTTGATCGACGAGTCTTTTTCGATGAACAGGTCACGCGCCGGAACGTAGGCTTCCGGCTGATAGTAGTCGTAGTAGGAAACAAAATACTCGACCGCATTCTCGGGGAAAAACTCACGAAACTCCGAGTAAAGCTGCGCCGCCAATGTCTTGTTCGGCGCCAGCACCAGTGCCGGTCGCCCGGTGCGGGCGATGACATTGGCCATGGTGTAGGTTTTCCCCGAGCCGGTTACGCCAAGCAGCGTCTGATAGGAAAGCCCGTCCGCCAGTCCTTCGATCAGCGCGTCAATCGCCGCCGGTTGATCACCGGCCGGCAAAAATGGCTGATAAAGACGGAAGGGGCTGCCTGCAAAGCTAATAAACGGGGCGTTTTCGGGGGAATGCAAATGACTCACCATGGTAGAATTATAGGTTGTTTCAAAGCTGACCGTCGCCGGCAAAGCATCAATTCAGTTGAAGGAGTTGATGACCGAAGCGCGGATTGGTTCGCATTATTTTGTAACTCGTGGCGAGATGCGCCGCACCAACCAGCTAACTTATGGAGTGACCATGACCTCTTCGATCTTCGCCGCTGTAGAAATGGCGCCACGTGACCCGATTCTCGGCCTGAACGAATCCTTCAACGCAGACACCCGCCCGACCAAGGTCAACCTTGGCGTGGGCGTCTACTTCGATGACAACGGAAAAATCCCGCTGCTCGGCGCCGTCAAAATTGCCGAAAAGGCCCGCCTTGAAGCCATGCCGCCGCGCGGCTACCAACCCATCGAAGGCCTTGGTGCTTACAACCAGGCGGTACAGACGCTGCTCTTCGGCAAAGAGTCGCCGCTGCTCGCCGAAGGCCGTGTGGTCACTGCCGAAGCGCTGGGTGGCACGGGCGCGTTAAAGGTGGGGGCCGACTACCTGAAGCGCCTGCTGCCGGGCGCCAGCGTCTATATCAGCGATCCGAGCTGGGAGAACCATCGCGCCTTGTTCGAATCCGCCGGTTTCCCGGTCGAAACCTACCCCTACTACGACGCCAGCACCCGTGGTGTGAATTTCGAGGGCATGAAGACCACGCTGAACTCCTTGCCGGCCGGCTCGATCATCGTCCTGCATGCGTGCTGCCACAACCCGACCGGCGCTGACCTCTCGGAAGCGCAGTGGCGCGAAACGATTGACGCCATCCGCGCACGCGGCCTCGTTCCGTTTATCGACATGGCTTATCAGGGCTTTGCCGACGGCATCGCGGAAGACGCGCTGGCGCTTAACCTGTTCGCCGCTTCCGGCCTGCAATTTTTTGTCTCCAGTTCGTTCTCCAAGTCCTTCTCGCTGTACGGCGAACGCGTCGGCGCGCTGTCGATCGTCACCGCCAGCAAGGACGAAGCAGCGCGCGTCATGTCGCAGGTCAAGCGTGTCATCCGTACCAACTACTCCAACCCGCCGATCCATGGTGGTGCGGTGGTTGCGGCTGTGCTCGCCAACCCGGAACTGCGTCAAATGTGGGAAGACGAACTGGCCGGCATGCGCGATCGCATCCGCGCCATGCGCGTCAGCCTGGTTGAAAAGCTTAAAGCCAGAGGCGTTGCACAGGACTTTTCCTTCGTTGCCGAACAGCGCGGCATGTTCTCCTATACCGGCCTTACCGCCGACCAGGTGGAACGCATGCGCAGCGAGTTCGGTATCTATGCGGTCAGCACCGGGCGTATCTGCCTGGCCGCATTGAATACGAAGAACATTGACTACGTGGCCGATGCCATTGCAGCGGTGCTTTAAGGCATACCAATCGTCAATAAAAAACGCCGGCTTCAAGCCGGCGTTTTTTATTCGGCACGACAATCAGATCAACGCTTGCCCGCCTGCAACAGTGGGGCCTTAAGCGGACCATTGATCAACAGAGGTACGCGCAACTTGTTGACTGTTCCACTCATTTGCACCTCCATCGCACCCTTGATCTGCAAATCCCTGCTCACTTCCATTTGCCCGGAGGATTGCATCAGTCCAGAGGTCAACAGCAAGTTGGAAAACCGATAGTTCGACGGCGTTAAACTAAGGATTCCAGACATCTGTTCAAAACGCGTCGCCCCTCCCTGGGAAGGCGTTGTTGAAGCGCGACGTGCTGCGTCGGCAAGGTCTATACCGCCAAGA
>JBIJCY010000204.1:0-5431 GCA_044344385.1 Rhodocyclaceae bacterium
TTCGATAATTTCATCTTCTATCTTCCAAAAGTAACGTCAATTTTACGTCACCCTTGGCAGACGAAATTCCGGGGGAAGCTCATAATTCGGAAGTTGTTGTGTTAATCCCTCTTAGAGCCTCATTTTGAACATTCAAATTCGCAGATCCAGGGTTCGGCCGAACGTCGGCTCTGGAGAAAGCTCACCGGCCGTTTTGGGTCGTTAAGCCTGACGGTCTCGAAAACTGAACGTCGCTTGAAAGCTCTTTGCGGTCCTCGGCATTTTGATTTCCAAGGGTCAAAGGGTTCAGCTTCGAATAGCATTGCTCAAAACAAAGCTAAACTGCCCTGCTTTGTGGGTGTGCCAGAAGGCGCATGGATAGGCGATCTTGCCATGTGTATGCCTGAAATGCCCGTCGATATTGGCCCCCGGAGCAATGCATGACCGGCAATAGGAGGAGATGTTGCGATGATGGAGAACAGCACGAGTACGTTTCAGCCACTGACCGGCCTTTATGAGCCCTCGGCCATCGTGCAACTTGCCGACGGGCGTTTTCTGGTTGTTGAAGATGAGAAGGCGCATCCGTTCAGCCTCGTCTCGATAGGGTTGCAAGGCGAGGTCAGCAGTTCAGCGCTGACGCCCGGATTTTTTGAATCCACAGACGGTTTCTGGAAACTGGATGATCTTGAAGGACTCAGCGTCGACCGTTCAGGCGCTATCTACGCCATCACATCACACTCGCTCGATGGCGACGGTGAGCAGAAAAAGTCCCGTGAGAAGCTCGTGCGTTTTCGTATCGAGGGCAATCGCGTGGTCGCGCAGGAATCGGTCAAAGGGCTGAAGTCCGCGCTGATCGCGACTCATCCGGTGTTGGCGGCTGCGGCGGGTGTGTCAGACGTCAAAGGTGGCGGCGGCTTGAATGTCGAGGCGCTGGAGTGCAGCGCTGATCAGCAGCGTTTGCTGGTCGGATTCCGCAGCCCTTTGCTCGACAAGCGAGCCATCATCGCCACAATTGAAAACCCCGCAGAAATGTTTGGGGAGGATCAGCCGCCACGCGTTTCGGCACGTCTGGAGACGCTTGATCTGGGCGGCCACGGGATTCGCGGCATGACTTATTTCCCCTGCCTTGAGGGATTCCTGCTGATCGGCGGCCCGGTGTCGCGAGAAGAGCTGCAGTTCCGCCTCTGGTTCTGGATCGGTCATCCGGGTGCGCCGGCACGGCGTGTCAATATTCCTGGACTGGAGGGAATCGGGCACGCTGAGGGGGTCTGCCCGGCGCTTATTGATGGGCAGCAGAAAATCATGGTTGTCAGCGATGACGGTAGCCGTAGCGAAGGGCGTTTTGCCCGTTACCTGCTACTCGATCCCGGCCAGCTTCAGATCAGCTAAAAGAGATCAGCTACGGGCGACTATTGGGGTCTTCACATTGTTTTCTTGTGAAAATTGATGCGGGCCGCAACGCCATTAATTCGCTGATGGTTTTTGTCTGAACCGGATCAACTCAGCATTTTTAGTAGCACGTCGTGCCACAGCGCGGCAATAATTACCCCTAATTTGCTTGCCAGTCGGGATTCGTCGATGCAGCGAATCTGATCAAGTAGCAGGTGCCCGGATTTGCCGCCGATGACCACCTCCGGCCTGCATCCGAGGACTTGTCCCTTGCAGGTGATGGGCGTAACGATCACGCGCGGCAAGTTTGGTTATGGCGGTGTTTGTCGACTCGGTTAGTGAAACGATGTGGCAGCGGTATAATTGGCCTTTCCGCAACCCGTAGAGAGATAAAAATGGGCCTAGATCGCGTCCCCTCCGGCAAGTCACTCCCCAACGATTTCAACGTCGTCATCGAAATTCCGATGCACGCCGATCCGGTTAAATACGAAGTCGATAAGGAAAGCGGTGCAATTTTTGTCGACCGCTTCATGTCTACCGCCATGCATTACCCGTGTAACTACGGCTATATCCCGCACACCATCGCGGGTGACGGTGATCCGGTCGACGTGCTGGTGGTGTCGCAGTTTGCCCTGCCGCCGGGTGTCGTGGTGCGTTGCCGTCCGATCGGTATGCTGGCGATGACCGATGAGGCGGGAGAAGACGCTAAAGTGCTGGCCGTGCCGGTGGATAAGTTGACGCCGATGTATCGTGGCATCGACTCGCACCGTGATTTTCCACAGATCACCCTCGATCAGATTTCACATTTTTTCGAGCACTACAAGGATCTGGAGCCGGGCAAGTTCGTTCAGACCAAGGGCTGGTTCGGTACCGAAGAAGCCAAGAAGGAAATCATGGAAGGCGTTCAGCGTTACGTCGACGCTGCGGAAAAGCCGAACTTCTGATCGCTTGAGTTTAGGTGGGCATTAGGGGCGCGTGAGCGCCCTTTTTTCCATATTGAATTTCTTCGCAACACCTATATGGTTGCGTCTATGTCACTCAAAATTGCGATTGCTCAGATTAACGCCACGGTTGGCGACCTTGCAGGCAATGCTGCACGCATACTTGATTTCGCCGAGCGCGCCCGGGCGCAAGGCGCCGATCTGCTGCTGACGCCTGAACTGGCGCTCTGCGGTTATCCGCCGGAAGATTTGCTGTTGCGTGCTGATTTTTACGCCGCTTGTGAGCGTGAGCTTGATGGGTTGGCGGCAAAACTTCATGGCATCGCCGCGCTGGTCGGTCATCCACAGGAAAAGCATGGGCGCTGCTACAACGCCGCAACGTTGATTGAAAACGGCCAGCGTGTGGTGACTTATTACAAGCAGCGGTTGCCCAACTACGAGGTGTTCGACGAAGAGCGCTATTTCGATTCCGGTGCCGTGCCCTGTGTCGTCACGCTGAAGGGTGTGCGATGCGGGGTGAATATCTGTGCTGACGTCTGGGAAGCCGGTGCGGCCGACCAGGCGCTGGCCGCCGGGGCTGAAGTGTTGCTCGTGCTCAACGCCTCGCCCTACCATCTGGGCAAGCAGAAGCGGCGCACCGAAGTGCTGCGCGAACGGGTTTTAGCGACCGGTTTGCCGGTGATTTATGCCAATCTGGTGGGTGGCCAGGATGAGCTTGTTTTCGACGGTGCTTCATTTGCGCTCGATTCGAAAGGTGTCCTGCGTTGCCAGTTGCCGCAGTTCGAGGAAGCGCTGGCAGTTGTCGAGGTGAGCGGTGGCGAGATACGTTCCGGCAGCATTGCGCCGTCGCTGTCGATGGAAGCCGAGGTCTATCAGGCACTGGTTCTCGGGGTGCGTGACTATCTGGGTAAAAACGGTTTCCCGGGTGCGATTATTGGTTTGTCGGGTGGCATCGATTCGGCGCTTACCTTATGCATCGCTGTCGATGCGCTGGGCGCCGACAAGGTGCGCGCGGTGATGATGCCGTCACCCTACACGGCCGATATCAGCCTTGATGATTCGCGTGAAATGGTACGCTTGCTCGGGGTGCGCTATGACGAGATCGCCATCGCGCCGGCAATGAATACCTTTGCGACCTTGCTTGAGAAAGAGTTTGCGGGACTGCCGGCCGATACGACCGAGGAAAACCTGCAGGCACGCATTCGCGGCATGATTCTGATGGCGCTTTCGAACAAGAGCGGTTCGCTGGTGTTGACCACTGGCAACAAGTCGGAGATGGCGGTTGGTTACTGCACGCTGTACGGTGATATGGCAGGCGGCTTTGCGGTGATCAAGGATATCGCCAAGACGCTGGTTTATCGCTTATCCCGTTGGCGTAACACGGTTTCGCCGGTGATTCCTGAACGCATCATCACGCGCCCGCCTTCGGCCGAGCTCAAGCCGGATCAGACTGATCAGGATAGTCTGCCGCCCTACGAGGTGCTCGATGCGATCGTCGAAGCCTACATGGAAAACGATCTCAGCCCGCGCGATATTATCGCCAAAGGTTATGCTGAAGCCGATGTGCGCCGCGTTGTGCATCTGCTCAAGATCAGCGAGTACAAGCGGCGTCAGTCGCCGGTCGGTATTCGTGTGACGCAGCGGGGCTTTGGCAAGGACTGGCGCTTCCCGATCACCAACCGCTATCGCGACGCGTACTGAACGCTTCGCGACTTCCTGATTTCTGTTACGATTTCAAAAAATCTCCGGAGTAAATGTAATGAAGAAAATTGAGGCCGTCATCAAGCCGTTCAAGCTGGACGAAGTGCGCGAGGCGCTGTCAGATGTCGGCGTGACCGGATTGACGGTGACCGAAGTCAAGGGTTTTGGCCGGCAGAAGGGGCACACCGAGCTGTATCGCGGTGCCGAGTATGTTGTCGACTTCCTGCCCAAGGTGAAAATTGAAATCGTTGTCGCCGACGGCGCGGTTGAGGGTGCCATCGAAGCGATCATCAAGGCGGCACGCACCGGCAAGATTGGTGACGGCAAGATTTTTGTGACGTCGGTTGAACAGGTCGTGCGTATCCGCACCGGCGAAACTGACGAAGCCGCGATCTAGTCTTTTTACGGCAAATACAAAACGGCCCGCAATGGCAAACATTGCGGGCCGTTTTGTATTCAGCGTTTGTTGATGGCCTTCAGCAGCACCCATAAAGCGCCATCGCCGCCATCGTTCGGCGGTGCATGGCAGAAGGCCAGTACATCCTTGCGTCGCCCCAGCCAGCCCTTCACCAGCTGGCGCAGAACGCCCAGCCGGTCCGGCGAGCCGTGACCACGTCCATGCACGATGCGCAGGCAGCGTTTGCTTTCGCTCTGCGCTTCGGCAAGAAACAGACTAACGGCTTCGTGTGCCTCGTGGCGGTTCATTCCATGCAGGTCGATGTGGCTCTGGATCGTCCAGCGACCACGGCGCAGATCACGTAATACGGTGCGCGGCAATCCGGCTCGCAGAAATGAGTCGGCATCGCCGAGGTCGAGCCAGTCGTCGACCGCCATCGGTGCGTGCAGTGACTCGGTAATTGCGGCGGCTTCGTCAAGCTCGCGCTGGCGTGGCCGCGGGCTCGGTTTCGGCGCGGCGAAGGCAACACGCTCGCTGCTTCGCAAGGGCGTTGCGCCGTCGATAGCCGCGTGAAAGGCGGCGAGATCGTCCGGGTCAGGGTTCATGCAGATACCGCCTGAAGAGCGCCATTTGGCGCCCTTCGGAGGGTTTTCTTCTAAGCCAGGCTGTCGAGGTAGCGCTCGGCGTCAAGCGCCGCCATACAGCCGGTGCCGGCCGAGGTGCAGGCCTGGCGGTAGATGTGATCCTGTACGTCACCCGCAGCAAAAACGCCCGGTATGGAGGTGGCGGTTGCATTGCCTTTGCGGCCACACTCAGTGATCAGGTAGCCGCCGTCCATTTCCAGTTGGCCGGTGAACAGATCGGTGTTCGGCTTGTGGCCGATGGCAATGAAGACACCCATCAACGGGATGTCTTCGCTGTTGCCGGTCGTCGTGTTTTTGACGCGCATGCCGGTAACGCCGGTCTTGTCGCCGAGCACTTCTTCGAGCGTCGAGTTCCACTTGATCGTCACTTTGCCGGCCGC
>JBIJCY010000205.1:0-5423 GCA_044344385.1 Rhodocyclaceae bacterium
ATACACGCGCTCCGAATTTCTTCAGATCGATGGCTCCCGGATGCTCTGGATCGGCATCGGTAATGAAATCACGAATCTTGCCAAGCGGCGGCTGAACGGTCAGAGCGTTCTCCGCCATCATGCGCATGAACAGCGGATTACCGCGCACCAGATCAAACAGCGTCAGACGCAAGCGGTGCGCCAGGCTGAACTTGCCGAACAGCGGACGGAAGTCGAAGAAGATCGAGCCATTGAGCAAGGCCATAGGTTCCGGTTGATGCACCCAGTGATAAAACTTCTGCTCCCACTGCTCAAGCGTCAGGCACAGATCCGGATTGCTGGCCATGATATTCCCCTTGCATAGAGGAAAGCCGACTTGGTCAAGGTCGCTATTCACGTCGCGGGCAAAATCGAGCAGCCGCAACTGGGTCTGCTCCCTATCCATGATATCGGTGCACACATAGACAATACCGTTATCCTGATCGGTGCTGAATGTCTGTTCGTCGCGCCCTTCCGAGCCGAAGGAAAGCCAGGCCCAGTCGATACCGTAGAGGTCGTGGCGATCGAGGTTGATCTGGATGACGCGGCGCGTCAGCGTGTCGTTGAGTGCCGAAATGAACTGCGTCAGTTGCTCGGCACCAACACCTTGCGCCAGCATATTAAGGGCCAGTTGCCGCACATCGGCGGCAGCCTGGCGCAGCATGACGGTGTCGGTCGAAGCGTCGATCGACTGGCGGATCTGGCGCAAACCGACGCGCTGCAGCGTGAACAAATCGCGTTCGGAAATAACGCCCTGCAGGCGATCGCCCTCATCAACCACCAGCACGTGACGAACACCGAAAGTAGCCATCGCAAGCGCTGCATCGTAGGCGTTGGCCGAAATCGGCAAGGTTTGCGGCTTGGCAGACATCACCGCAGAGATCGGCTCATCGAGACCCACACCGGGCAGGACAATGCGCTTCAACACGTCTGACTTGGTGAAAATACCGACCGGCCTGTTCTCGTCATCGACCACAACCATCGAACCGATATGCCCGCTGGCCATGGTCTCGATTACTTTGCGCACCGGCGTGTCGGGCGGCACCGAAATCGGCGCCGATTTGATGATCGTGGTCAGCGGCGAATTCATCGTCTGCTGCTCGGCGGCGCGTTGCGCAAACTGCACCTGTAACTGCTGCCGCGACTGATTGAGCAGGCTGACAATATATTGCGTGCAGTACAGGTTGAACACCGTACTCTGGTGCATTAACTCAAGGAAATCCGTGACCGGCAGCTCATAGCAAAAAACATCGTCGAGCGCGATATAGCTGTTGGTCGACGGGCGCTGCGCGGTGACCGAACCAATCGGAAAGCACTCGCCGGTGCCGATGGTCATCGTCGAGTAATCGACGACATTAAGATCACCGGCCTGCCGTGCCAGTACCTTGCCGCGCTGCAGGATATAAAAGGTGCTCACCACGCCCATTTCGGGCGTGACGATCTGCGTATCTTTGGGGTAATAGGCGAGCTTCAGCCGCTCAGCGAGAAAGCTCAGCGCCTCGGGCTCCATCCGGTCGAACGGCGCATGCCGGCACAGAAATTCCGTGGTGGCTGCCAGCAGCATCCGTGTTGCACTCGTGCTCATCGTCGCTTGTCTCCACGCACAAATGAACAGGCCGGCACGATAATGGCGCCGGCCTGAGTTGCGGTCTTCATCGCCGCTTGTTGGCCCGATTCGTCAGCGCCATATGGAGTGCGTACGGCGCTGCGAAGAGCATGTCTCTCGCTTCCCTGAGTTCAGTTGCGACCGGCCTCACTATTCGGGTGAGACCGGCTATTGCATCAGCCAGCTCAGCCAGCAGGCTGCTTGAGCTGCTCCAGGATCGCCGGGTTTTCCAGCGTCGAGGTGTCCTGCGTGACTTCTTCACCACGTGCCAGCGAACGCAGCAGGCGACGCATGATCTTACCGGAACGCGTCTTCGGCAGGTTTTCACCGAAGCGGATGTCTTTCGGCTTGGCGATCGGGCCGATTTCCTTGCCGACGTGATCCTGCAGTTCCTTGATGAATTTCTTCGCGGCGTCGCCGGTCGGGCGAACACCCTTCAGAACGACGAAGGCGCAAATGGCTTCACCGGTCAGGTCGTCCGGACGGCCAACCACAGCGGCTTCGGCAACCATCGGATGCGAGACCAGTGCGGATTCGATTTCCATCGTCCCCATGCGGTGACCGGAAACGTTCAGCACATCATCGATACGGCCGGTAATGGTGAAATAACCGGTATTCAGGTCGCGCGTCGCGCCGTCACCCGCCAGATACAGCTTGCCGTTGAAGTCATCCGGGTAGTACGACTTCTTGAAGCGCTCCGGATCGTTCCAGATATTGCGGATCATCGCCGGCCAAGGCTTCTTGCAGACCAGAATGCCGCCCTTGCCCCAGTCGAGCTCAGTACCGGTTTCATCAACGATGGTGAACATGATGCCCGGGAAGGGCAGCGTGCACGAACCTGCAACCATCGGCGTCGCACCCGGCAGCGGGGTGATCATGTGACCACCGGTTTCGGTCTGCCAGAAGGTATCGACGATCGGACACTTACTGCCACCAACGTTTTCGTAATACCACATCCATGCGGATGGGTTGATCGGCTCGCCGACCGAACCGAGAAGGCGCAACGAGGAAAGGTCGTACTTGGTCGGCGCGACAGCGGGATTGGTATCTGCAGCCTTGATCAGCGAACGGATAGCCGTCGGTGCGGTATAGAAAATATTGACCTTGTGATCCTGGATCATTTTCCAGAAACGGCCGGCGTCCGGGTAAGTCGGCACACCTTCAAAAACCATTTCGGTGCCGCCACAAGCCAGCGGGCCATAGGTAATGTAAGTGTGACCGGTGACCCAGCCGATATCGGCGGTACACCAAAAGATGTCGTCCGGCTTCAGGTCGAAGGTCCACTTCATGGTCAGAATGGCGTGCAGCAGATAGCCGCCCGTCGAGTGCTGAACGCCCTTCGGCTTGCCGGTTGAGCCCGAGGTGTAAAGCAGGAACAACGGATGTTCTGCTTCGACCCACTCCGGCTCGCAAACGTCGGACTGTCCAGCAACCAGGTCATGCCACCAGGTGTCGCGACCAGCAACCATATTGCACGCGCCACCGGTACGCTGGAAAACGATCACGTCCTTGATCGACTCACAACCACCGAGAGCAATACCTTCATCGACCGCCGGTTTGAGCGGGATCTTCTTGCCGCCACGGCACTGCTCATCAGCCGTAATCACGGCAACAGCGCCGGCATCGTTGATGCGGTCACGTACCGACTGAGCGGAGAAGCCGCCGAAAACCACCGAGTGAATTGCGCCGATACGGGCACAGGCCTGCATCGCGACGATGCCTTCAACGCCCATCGACATGTAAATGACGACGCGGTCACCTTTTTTAATGCCGCGCGAACGCAGGCCGTTAGCAAATTGCGCCACCTTGGCCAGCAAGGCCTTGTAGGTAATCTTTGTCACTGCACCGTCGTCGGCTTCAAAAATCAGCGCAACCTTGTCGCCCAGACCGGCTTCGATATTGCGGTCAAGACAGTTGTAGGAAACGTTGAGCTTGCCGTCGGCAAACCACTTGAAGAAAGGCGCATTGGAATCGTCGAGCCCTTGCGTGAACGGAACCTTCCAGCTCACATGCTCACGCGCCAGGCGGGACCAGAAGCCCTCGTAATCTTTTTCGGCTTCCGCACACAGCGCCTTGTAGGCATCCATGCCGGAAATCGTTGCGTTCTTGACGAATTCGGCGGAAGGCTGAATAAACTGTACGGCGTCATTCTGGGACATAGACCATCTCCTGAGCAGTGTTCACAAAGTTCACAAATGATTTAAAGCAGTCGATGCAGCAGAGCCCCGGCAAGAACCCGAGACTCACAACCCGGCGCCACAACAGCGCAACATTAGCACTGCAATGCTGCGCTGTGTTACGCGAATTGCAGATGATTAGACGCTTTCAAGCTTACGCCTCACTTACACAATTTTGCCGCAGCGCAACATAAGTTGCCATTTCGATTGGTGATAAAATCATCGCCCCGAGACACTCGAAGAATCGTAAAAAGCCATGTCCATGAAGCCCACCATCGAAAAACTCGAAATGTTCATTTTCTGGAGCCGCTGGCTGCAGGCACCGCTCTATCTGGGCCTGATCGTGGCGCAAGGCGTTTATGTTTACCTGTTCATGGCCGAGTTGTCGCACCTGGTCGGGAATGCGTTTTCCAGCAAACAAATCAATGAAACCGAGGTCATGCTGGTTGTTCTTGGCCTGATCGACGTGGTCATGATCGCCAACCTGCTGATCATGGTCATCATTGGTGGCTACGAAACCTTCGTCTCGCGCCTTGATCTTGACGGCCACCCGGATCAGCCGGAATGGCTGTCGCACGTCAATGCCGGCGTGCTGAAGATCAAGCTGTCGACCGCGATCATCGGCATTTCGTCGATCCACCTGCTAAAAACCTTCATCAACGCCGCCAACATGAACGAGCACACGATCATGTGGCAAGTCATCATCCACGTCGTATTCCTGCTCTCGGCAATGTCCATGGTGTGGGTCGACAAGACCATGAACCAGACGCTGGCTATGAGCAAGTCGCACCACTGAAAACCACCCGCTCCGGGGATGGCCCGGAACTTTTGACAGAAAGCCTGAAATGACCACCATCCGCCAGGAAGACTTCATCCAGTCGGTCGCCGATGCGTTCCAGTACATCAGCTACTACCACCCGCTCGACTACATCAAGGCCCTCGGCGCCGCCTACGACCGCGAACAGAGCCCGGCGGCGAAAGACGCCATCGCGCAGATCCTGACCAACAGCCGCATGTGCGCCGAAGGCCACCGCCCGATCTGCCAGGACACAGGCATCGCCGTGATCTTCCTCAAGGTCGGCATGGATGTGCGCTGGGAAGCTACCCTCTCGGTGCAGGAAATGTGTAACGAAGGCGTGCGCCGCGCTTACGGCAATCCGGACAACAAGCTGCGCGCCTCGGTGCTGCTCGACCCGGCCGGCAAGCGTACGAACTCAAAGGACAACACGCCGGCTGTCGTGCATTACGAGATCGTCCCCGGTCATCACGTCGAAGTGATCTGCGCTGCCAAGGGCGGCGGCTCGGAAAACAAATCCAAGTTCTACGCACTCAACCCCTCCGACTCGATCGTCGACTGGGTGCTCAAAACCGTACCGACGATGGGCGCCGGCTGGTGCCCGCCGGGCATCCTCGGCATCGGCATCGGCGGCACGCCCGAGAAGGCCATGCTGCTGGCCAAGGAATCACTGATGGCGCCGGTCGATATGCACGAACTGATCGCCCGTGGTGCAAACAGCCGTGTTGAAGAACTGCGCCTCGAACTCTACGAAAAAGTGAACGCACTGGGCATCGGTGCGCAAGGCCTCGGCGGCCTGACCACCGTGCTCGACGTCAAGATCATG
>JBIJCY010000206.1:0-5405 GCA_044344385.1 Rhodocyclaceae bacterium
GTACTCGGTGCCGGCGATGCTGCGGAGCGCCTGCTGCGCGAACTTGATCACTCCCCTGATTGGCAAATCGTCGGTTTACTCGACGAAGGTGTCAACCGGGTAGGGCAGGAGCTGCGTGGCCGGAAAATTCTTGGTCCGGTGGCTGATATTGCCGTGTGGGCAGAAAAGCTGGAAGTACGCCGTGCGATTGTCGCAATGCCCGAAGCGAGTATGGCCGAGCGCCGGCGAGCGATGGAAGCCGCGGTACAGGCCGGCCTATCGGTACTGACGGTCCCCAGTCTGGAAGACATGCTGTCTGGCAATGTGGCGGTTTCCCAGATGCGCCAGGTGCAACTGGAGGATCTGCTCGGTCGTGAGCGCGTTCAACTGGATGATAGTGGTTTGCGTCACTGGCTCGGCGAACACGTTGTGCTGATTACCGGTGCGGGCGGCTCAATTGGTTCGGAACTGGTGCGACAGATTGCGCGTTTTCAGCCGCGCTTGTTGGTTCTGTACGAGCTTTCGGAGTTCGCTCTGTATCAGATCGAACAAGAGTTTTCAGCGGCTTTTCCTGCGACCCCGATTGCTTGTGCGGTGGGCGATGTCAAGGATGCCGACCGTCTTGATCAGGTGTTTGCTGCTTACCGCCCTTCCGTTGTCTTTCATGCGGCGGCATACAAGCATGTACCGCTTATGGAGGGGGAGAATTCCTGGGAAGCGGTTCGCAATAACGTGCAGGGGTCCAAGTGTGTGGCAGAAGCTTCTCAGCGTTACGGCGTTGAAAAAATGGTGCTTATTTCGACGGACAAGGCAGTCAATCCAACCAATGTCATGGGCGCAACCAAGCGCCTGGCCGAACGTGTGCTGTGCGGTCTACAGAAACCGGAAGGAACGCGCTTTGTCACGGTTCGTTTTGGCAACGTGCTGGGCAGCAATGGTTCGGTGATTCCGAAATTTCGCGAACAGATTGCACGGGGTGGCCCGGTCACGGTGACACATCCGGACATCATTCGCTACTTCATGCTGATCCCAGAAGCGGCTCAGCTGGTCTTGCAGGCCGGATTGATGGGGCAGGGTGGAGAGATTTTTGTTCTCGAAATGGGTGAGCCGATTCGCATTGTCGACCTGGCGCGCGACATGATCCGCTTGTCCGGCTTTACGGAAGACGATATCAAAATCGCCTTCACGGGCTTACGCCCTGGCGAGAAACTGTTTGAGGAACTGTTGACGGATAGTGAGCACACACTCGTGACACCTCACCCGAAGTTGCGTATTGCCCGGTCTGAGATGGCACCGGAACCGCATTGGCAAGCGGCGCTTGATAACTGGCTCAACGGCGCGTCAGTGCAAACTCCGGCCGCGCTGAAAATGCGCTTGAAGGAATTTGTTCCGGAGTATTCGCCGCAGCTGTAGGGGGCTAATCGCGCAGAGGGAGGTGTTTTGGCAACTTACGCAATCGGCGATATTCAGGGATGCTTCGCTTCGTTCTTGGCGCTGCTCGAACGCTGCGCCTTCGACCCCGCACACGACCGCCTCTGGCTGGTTGGTGATCTGGTCAATCGCGGGCCGCGGTCGCTGGAAACCTTGCGTTTCGTGCGAGATCTTGGCATGTCGGCGGTCACGGTGCTCGGCAATCACGATCTTTATCTGCTGATGCTGGCTGAAGGATTCGGCAAGCGTGGCAAAGACGACACCCTTGACGCGATACTGACGGCACCGGATCGCGATGAACTCCTCGACTGGTTGCGTCAACAACCGCTTTGCCACGTTGAAGGCGACTTTTGCCTGGTGCATGCCGGTCTGTTGCCGCAGTGGACCGCGGTCGAGGCGTGCAGGTTGGCTGCCGAAGTTGAACAGGCGCTGCGTGCGCCGAATTATCGTAAATTCATGGCCAATATGTGGGGCAGCGAGCCGGCCTCGTGGCGTGATGATCTTGAGGGCTGGCCGCGTCTGCGTGTCATCGTGAATGCGATGACACGCATGCGTTTTTGTTCGCCGGAAGGGGTGATGGAATTTCGCACCAAGGGCGAACTGGCCGATGCGCCGGCCGGCTATCTGCCGTGGTTTCAGGTGCCGGGCCGACGCAGCGCGGACGCGGTGCTGGTCACCGGCCACTGGTCAGCGCTCGGCCTGAAAATAGAACCGAACTTGCTGGCACTCGATTCAGGCTGCCTGTGGGGACGCAATCTGACAGCGGTTCGTCTGGAAGACCGCGCGGTGTTTCAGGTGGATTGCTCGGCAGGCGAATCTCAAGCCTGAGTGCAAGTCTGAGTCAAAGCGGCGGCGTAACAGCGAAGTACGACCCGCCAAAATTGGTTTGCCGACGCTCAGTGCGTAACGCGCGTCGCGCCGCCACCGGAGAGAATGCGTACCTTTTCCCCGGGATGAAACGGTTCGTCAGCTTCTTGAACGACGGCAGTCAACTGCCCGTTATCGAGCTTGACGGTGATCTCCAGCGCAGTTTTCTTGGTGACACCTTCCTCGATTGCCGAGCCGGCCATGCCGCCGGCTACAGCACCGAGGATGGCGCCAACAATCTGTCCTTTGCCGCCACCGATATTGCTCCCGGCGATACCGCCGACGGCTGCACCGGCAACCGTTCCCGTTCCTGATTTGGTGCCTTCCAGAGTGACTACCCGCACGCTTTCGACGACACCGAGTCGAACAAGCATCTCCTGTCGCGCCTGATCACGCGTATACGCACTTCCCGACTTGCTGCTCGCGCAGCCGCTGAGGGCAATTGCGGACAAAACTGCCGTTGTCAGTTTCAATGCATCCACGTTATTTCCTTCTTACCAGGGGGCGCTACCAAAGGCGCGGGCAAAACGTTCGCCGATATCAGCGCGGCTTGAGCGATGATTCTGGCCGCCGCGATGGGCAATCTTGATCGAGCCCATGACTGCCGCCAACTGTCCGGTCTTTTCCCAGATCCAGCCTTCGGCAATGCCGTAGAGCAGACCGGCGCGATACGCATCGCCGCAACCGGTGGGGTCGATAACTTCATCCGCCTTGACGCAGGGGATATCAAAGCGTTGCCCCTCCGCGTAAATGTGCGAACCTTCACCGCCGCGAGTGACAATCAGCGCTTTGACCTCAACGGCCAGTTGCTCAAGCGATCGCCCCGTGCGGTCACAGGCCATTTGCGCTTCGTAATCGTTGAAGCAGGCGTAGTTTGCCAGTTTCATGAAATCCATCAGATCCGCGCCTGAGAACATCGGGAGCCCCTGGCCGGGATCGAAAATAAACGGTACGCCTGCCGCTGCAAAGTCACGCGCGTGCTTCAGCATGCCGTCGCGGCCATCGGGGGCGACGATGCCCAGTTTTGCGTTTTTCGCATCGCCTACGTGATTCAGGTGCGAGAAACTCATTGCGCCAGGATGGAATGCGGTGATCTGGTTATCGTCGAGATCGGTGGTGATGAAAGCTTGCGCCGTGAAACTGCCGGCGATACGCCGGACGTGGGTGCGCGACAGGCCAAGGTCATCCATACGGACGAGGTAGGGGTCGGCATCATCGCCCACTGTCGCCATGATCAGCGGCTCACCACCGAGCAATTTGAGGTTGTAGGCGATGTTCCCCGCACAGCCGCCGAACTCGCGGCGCATCTCGGGAACGAGGAATGCTACGTTCAGAATGTGAATCTGCTCGGGCAGGATGTGATTTTTGAAACGATCATGGAAAACCATGATGTTGTCGTAAGCGATCGAGCCGCAGATGAGCGTAGACATAGAGGTTCCGAGGTAAATTAACTGCGAGGTGATTGGCGAAAACGAAAATTATAGCATCGGTGATTTGATGCTCCGTTGCTTGCTGCGCTTGGACGGGTCAAGGGTAAAAAACGTAAAGACGGTAGCCGGCTGCGCTAATTTCTTTGACTTCTACCCACAGGCGAACGGTGATGTCAGCGCTGGCAGGGAAAGCCTGATCGGGCAGATTCGGTGATGACAGGTATTCACCCGGCTGAAATACCCGGCGGGCGATTGCGTTGTCCTGCGTATCGGTCAAAGAGAGTTCGAGCAGGGGGTAGGCCTGTCCGTAAGCCGCGCGGTTGCGCAGCGTTGCGTTTAGCACCAGTAGGTTGCTGCGTTTTGGGTCGGCTTGCAGGTCCGAAGTCTCGATGCTCATTAACTCGGCGTGGTGTGGTAACGGAATGTTGGCACCGAGCGCATCGCTAAGCGCCTCAAGTGCCGGGCGCAGGCTGGGTGCAGTTACGGCAAGCTCGCTGCGGAAATGGAAGGCGAGTTGTCCGCTCAATATCAGTACGAGCAAGAGAGCAACCAAGGCAAAAGGCCAGGTGGTCCGTTTTTCCACCGACGGCAATGTCGGGTTGCTCATAACGCCTTCGGCCCACTTGCTGTAACCGGCGATCTCGGTTGTTTCGCGCGCCACAATCAGACCAGAGGCTTTGGCCAATTCCTGTGCAGCTACTTCGCTGAGCGGTTCGGTGGCGATTTGTGCGTTGTCGCCTGGCTCTGTGTCTTTGTTGGGAGGGGCTTTGATCTCTGCCGTGATCGGTGCGGGAGGGGTGAGGGAGGGCTTGCCCGTTGGCGCCGCGGGCGACGTTTTTTCGAGCACTGCGTTGGCGGCGTCTTCAAGCAGGCTGTCGATTGCGTTGAATACGACCTGACATTTGCCACAGCGGACCTTGCCGGCGCGCGCCTTGAGCTGTTCCGGGGTGACCCGGAAAGTCGTTTGGCAGCTCGGACAGCAGGTCTTCATCGGCTCACTCCTTGGTCCCCGCAAGGCAAACCCATCCCTCGCGAGTATCGGCAATGTCGAGCAGAATATAGGGTGCGTAGATGGCGATCAACTCCTCGGCTTGTTCGGCGAGGATCCCCGAAAGTGCCAGACGGCCGCCGGATCGCACGTGTGCGGTAATTGCCGGTGCCAATGCCTTGAGCGGGTTGGCAAGAATGTTGGCAACGACGATGTCGAACTGCCCCGCGATCGGCAGAGCCGAATCGCCGAAGTGGGCATTTACATCATTGCGTACAGCGTTGTTTTTTGCGGCGTTGACGGCCTGCAGGTCAATGTCGACGCCAAGTACCTCGGTAGCGCCAAGTTTCGCAGCAGCGATGGCCAGAATGCCGGACCCGCAGCCATAATCAAGAATAGCGGTACCGGGAACGACGATGCGTTCCAGCCACTCGAGACAGAGCCGGGTGGTTGGGTGTGAGCCGGTGCCAAACGCCATGCCGGGGTCGAGTACGAGTACCAGCGCATTGGGGTCGGGGGCCTCGTGCCATGAGGGAACAATCCACAGTCGCTCGGAGACGCGAATCGGCTCAAACTGCGACTGGGTGAGCTGAACCCAGTTTTGTTCGGCGATTTCTTCTTCGAGATAGGCCGGCGTCTCGCTGAGGCCGGCGCTTGCCGCACAGACTGCGATCAGCTCGCTTGCATCGGTTCCAGCTTCGAGCAGCGCG
>JBIJCY010000207.1:0-5386 GCA_044344385.1 Rhodocyclaceae bacterium
CTGGGCCTCACAAGAGTATGCCCAGAAAATGGGAACCAAGCGCCCGACAGAAGATTCCATGGGCACGACTGGGGGCCCGATGAGTCGTGAGGAATTTAAAATCAACCAGCAGGGCATCGCCGGACGCACCGGCGGCGCAGGCGGCAGCAATGACGGCCGTGGCGAGAAGGATTCCAGCACAAGTACAACCGGTGGCGGGATAGCCGTCATTACCAACAAGGCCGATGGACCGGAACGCGCGGAGGGTGTTGGGACGCTTAATATGGACGCGGCGCTCAAGATCAACACATTGGTCAATCCGGGCGCTAAGTAGGGATCGATTTCATTGCCCACATTGTCCGGAAAAACCTTTATAATTCAAAGGGTACAAGGGATGTCTTCATGCGTATCCTTCGGGCATAATGAGAATGGTAAAGGGAAATCAGGTGCAAAATCGTGCGACTGAAGTAGTGCTGCGTTTGCTCAGGCTGACGCTTGTGGGTGTTGCCGTGCTAATGGCGCCGGCCGCCTGGGCGGGTGTAGAGCAGGCGACGCTTGAACAGGCGGAAGTCCTGCTCAAGGATGGCAAGGCGGAGGCCGCCTATCAACTGCTTGAGCCGCTGGAAGGTGTGGGCGCCGGCGATCTCGTTTTCGATTATCTGCTGGCCACTGCGGCGCTTGAGAGCGGCAAGCCGAGCAAGGCAACCTTTATCTATGAACGCATTCTTGCGGTTGCGCCGTCTTATGTCGGTGTGCGTGCCGACATGGGCCGCGCCTATTATGCGCTGGGTGATTACGGGCGCGCCAAGATCGAATTTGAGACGGTACTGAGTATCACGAATCTTCCGCCGGATCTGCGCAGTCAGGCCGAGCAATACGCCAAGGCAGCAGAGGCGCGTTCGCAGGCAAAGCGCACGGTATTCAACGGGTACATTGAGGCCGGTGTGGGGCGTGATACCAATATCGGCAGTGCCACCGGGCAATCTTTACTCAATCTGCCGGCTTTCGGCGCATTTAACCCGGCGCGTCCAATCGGCCGCAAAACCGCTGACAATTACGGCACGCTTGGTTTGGGTGGTGAGGTCAATCACCAGTTATCCGATCAGTGGGGTGTCTTCGCAGGCGCGGATTACCGTACCCGTAATTACAACACCTACAACGATCCGAATAGCTGGACGATTGATGGTCGTGCCGGTGTCAGTTATTCGGGTGGCGCCTGGCTGTTGCGCACAGGGCTTGCGACGGGGCAATACCACTACGCCGGTGAGCATTTGCGCGACACGGTCGGGGTGACCGCAGACTGGCGTCTGGCACTCGATGCGTCGAGCCAGTTGATTGCTAATGCATCCTTCAGTCACGGCACCTATGTTCCCGCCGTGCAGACCAGCCAGAACAGCGATACTTCGACGCTTTCACTTGGCTGGCTGAGTGCTTTGGGCGATGGCAGTACGGTGATCAGCATTACCGGCACCGGTGGCTATGAAAACGCCACCGCCAATCGCGACGATGGTGACAGGCGTTTCATCGGTCCGCGCTTTCTCATGCAAAAAACCTTCACCGAAAGCCTGGGGGGCTATGTGAGCACGGGCGCGACGCATTCCTCCTACATGGGTACCAACAGCACTTATCTCAATTCCCGCAACGAGACGCTGTATGACTTAACTGTGGGTCTGACGTGGACCGTCGATAAGGGGATTTTGCTGCGGCCGACGATTTCGTACGCCAAAAATAACAGCAATGATGAGTTGTATTCCTATAATAAAGTCGACGCTTCCATCAACCTCCGCTTCGATTACTGAGTCTCATCATGTCCTATTGCCGAGCCCCTGCCGTTTTCTCCCCAACCCTCTGGCGCAGCCTGTGCTTGGTTTGCCTGCTTGCTGTCGGATGTGGCGAGGCGCTGGCGCAGAACACTTCCGGACAGGTGATGGTGGTGACTGGCCCGGTAAAATCCTTCGATCTGCAGGGGCGGGAGCGCGTGCTGCAGAAAGGCGATGCCGTTGCGCCGGGTGACCGGATTGTTACGTCGGAAAATGCGCTGGTCCAGTTGCGCATGAACGATGGCGGTTATCTGTCGGTACGCCCCGGTACCGAGATGAAGATCGATCAATTTGTGTTTGATGAAAAAGATCAGAAGAATTCGAGTTTTCTCGTTTCCCTCATCAAGGGCGGTTTTCGCTCGATCACCGGATTGATTGGCAGAACAAACCCGGGTGCTTATGAAATCAGAACACCTGCTGCCACGATCGGCATTCGTGGCACGGACCATGAGCCGATGTACATTCCTCCCGCCGCATCCGGCCTGCCGACCATCAACGCGCCGGGCGTTTACGACAAGGTCAATGACGGCGAAACTTTCCTTCGCAATGAACACGGTATTTTGCCGATTAAGCCGGGGCAGATCGGCTTTTCACCGCTCAAGCCGGCTGCGCCTCCGCAAATGCTGCAACGTATTCCCGAATTCTACAAGGTCGATCTCAAGGTTGAAGGTCGCGAAAACAGAGAGCGGTCGGAGGGTAAATCCGATGATGATAAAAAGCAGCTTATGCCCGGCGCGCTGCGTCCGACGGCGGCCTCCCGCTTGGGCTCGCTGAACACTGCCGACAAATCGATGATGATTGAAAAATCGGGCGATATCATCCAGAACAGAAGCGCCCTTGGTGAAGCAGTCAATCCAATCAATCCCGCCACTGCGCCACTTGCCGTAGAAGGCTCTGTTGCACCGGCCAAGACGTTGTCCGGCAGCACCTTGCTGACGCCTGTTTCTCCCGCGTTGACAAACACACTGGAGCCGAAGGCATTGCTGCAGCAGGCGCCGCTGAACACAATACAAAGCATCAATACCGGCATTGTCAGCCCGCAACCCGCAGCATCTTCGCCCACCTTGTTACAACCCGCAGCAACGATCCTTAAATCACCAACCCTGTTACTCGCCCCAAGATGAATGTCATCTGCAGGAGAATTGCCATGAAGAAAATTCACTCATGCACCCTTGCTGTATTTTTGGGTAGCTTGATATCGGGCGCTTTTGCCGCGCCCGCCGGTGCCTTGCTGTTTTCGCAGGAAGGCGCACAGATCATTGATGCGGCCGGTGCCACGCGACCGGCCAGGCAAGGTGATGCCCTGCAGACCGGCGAGCGACTGTTGACGCCGCCGAATGGCATTACACAAGTCAAGTTGCCTGACGGCAGCCTGATCAGCGTGCGCCCGGGGACTGAGATGCGTATCGATCCGCCGCCGGCCGGTGCGCCGAACCAGCAACAGATCGCACTGATTCATGGCGCCGTTCGGGTGATCGGGGCTGAATTGATGGATAAGCAGAAATCATCTGCGATCACACTGCAAACCGGTCAGGCGACTTTGCAACTCACGGGGGCTGATATTGAATCGGCGGTTGTCCGGCCTGACAGCCAGAGGCCGAAAGGTCAGGGTGATCCAGGCAGCTATAACCGCCTGCAGATCGGCGCAGGAAGCTTGCGTAGCGGCACGGTGCTGGAACCGCTTGCCCTCCGTCAGGTGAGTTTTATTTCGCTGGCGGGTCTTCAACCAATTACCCTGGGTTCGGTGTCACCCACCCTGTTTGGTTCGGGTGCTTTGCTCGCCACTGCTCCAGTGAGCCCAAGCGTAGGCGGCTTGGCGCCAGCGCCTGCCAGCGTGCTGTCTTCAAGCACTGTGCTTTCCGGAAAGAATTTCTCACCGACCACCAGCACGCTGACGTCTGGTCCCGCTGCTGCAGCTCCTTTTCCGGCCAGCAACCTGCAAAACACCTTCACGCCTATTACCACGGGGAGTGTGCTAACCGTGGCGGGGAATTTTCCTGGGCCTGTGGCGGGTGCTTCTCCTGGGCCTGTGGCCGCACCGTTGCCTTACGTTCAGCCCAGGTTTCTTTTTGCGCCGCCACTCCCAGTCAGGCCGAGGCTACCCATCTGCACGTTTACCTTGTTGTACGGAACCGTCTGTAGATAGTTGTAAGTTGGTAGGCGTTTTAAAAACAGATTGATTGAGCTCCGCTTCGCGCTGCTTTTTTCCGGCCTTAGCTCATCACCTGCCCATGCTCGCGTGAGGCATGGAAGCCGACCTTGTTCCATTTCTCGCTCGTTACGTCGAGGTTGTAGCGCGTGCTGGCGAGGTACACGAGGTTGCCATCGACATCCTTGGCCATGCGATGCTGCTGCTCGCGTTCGAAGTTCTTGCGTGTAAGTTCGTCAGGGAAGGTCAGCCAGCGCGCGGTGTAGATATCGGCGGACTCGAAGATGGCGTCGACCTTGTATTCAGTCTGCAGGCGTTGCGCGACGACTTCGAACTGCAGCGTGCCGACGGCGCCGAGCAGCATTGCACCGCTCGCCAGATTCTCGAAAACCTGAATCGCACCCTCCTCACCGAGTTCCTGTAGCCCCTTCTGCAACTGTTTGCTCTTCAGCGGATCACGCAGGCGCGCGGCGCGGAAGAGTTCCGGCGAGAAGTAGGGGATGCCCTTGAAGGCCAGCGTTTCGCCCTCGGTGAGGGTATCGCCGATGTGCAGCTGGCCATGGTTGTGGATGCCGATGATGTCGCCGGCGACCGCGTCTTCCATCAGCACGCGCTCATTGGCCATGAAGGTCAGCGCGTTGGCGAGCTTCATCTCGCGGTTCATACGCACGTGGCGTACTTTCATTCCCGAGCTGTAACGGCCTGAGCAGACGCGAAAGAAGGCGATACGGTCGCGGTGCTTCGGGTCCATGTTCGCCTGAATCTTGAACACGAAACCGGTGAACGCCGGTTCGGCCGGTTGCACGGTGCGGATTCCCGCGTCACGCTCCTGCGGCGGCGGCGCCCAGTCGATCAGCGCCTGCAGGATTTCCTGCACGCCGAAGTTGTTGATACCGGAGCCGAAGAACACCGGCGATTGCGCGCCAGCGAGAAAATCGACGAGATTGAACGGGCTGCTCGCGCTCTGGATCAGATCGACGTCCTCGCGCAGTTTGCCGACTTCCTGCGGGAACTGTTGATCAAGCACCGGATTGTTGATGCCGTCGAGCTTCTCCGATTCGCTGCGCCGCTCTTCACCGGGCGCGAAGCGCAGCAGGCTGTCGGTAAGCAGGTGATAAACGCCACGGAAGGTCTTGCCCATACCGATTGGCCAGGTGATCGGCGCACACTCGATGCCGAGCACTTCCTCGATTTCTTCGAGCAACTCAAAAGGCTCGCGTACTTCGCGGTCAAACTTGTTCACGAAGGTGATGATTGGCGTGTTGCGCATGCGGCAGACGTTGATCAGCTTGATCGTCTGCGCTTCAACACCCTTGGCCGCGTCAATCACCATCACAGCAGCGTCGACGGCGGTCAGCACGCGGTAGGTGTCTTCCGAGAAGTCCTCGTGGCCGGGCGTGTCGAGCAGGTTCACTGTGTGGTTCTGATACTCGAACTG